>JADZAX010000247.1 GCA_020852405.1 Verrucomicrobiales bacterium | reverse complement strand
GTCACGGACAGGCAGGACGCAACGCACAAATTAACCTTTTTCTTCCACCAGTTTTTTAAGACCCCTCTCCTGCCAATTCCCTGTTTCAGGGCTTGTGCCGGGCGGAGCCAAA
The DNA here is from genome assembly GCA_020852405.1 of Verrucomicrobiales bacterium. Classification (GTDB taxonomy): domain Bacteria; phylum Verrucomicrobiota; class Verrucomicrobiia; order Verrucomicrobiales; family DEV007; genus JACKQE01. The sequence continues at coordinate 6,065 of JADZAX010000247.1, read as the reverse complement.
CTGGCTTGTCTCTGTGAAAGATCGCATCATCTCGGGGACAAAAAAGCCGATCACAATCACTTGCAATCGACCGACTCTGTCTCCGATCCCCAACGTGTTCCGGTCGGGAGGAAGAACATACTCATGGATCCGTTTTCGGCAATGAGATTTTTGCAAAAATTCTCCGAAAAATGAATCGCAACCGCGAAGCTCGCCCTCCTTTGTGTCAAATTCGTTTGAGAATAGACGACTTGCGCCAATTTTTTAAATTAGGGCCGAATTCGAATCTCTCGATCAGCCGAGAGACGGGGAGTGCAACCCGGGTCGGAACGGGTCTGGAGAGCGCTCAAACTGGAAAAATATGCACCGGCCGAATCGGGATCCCGCAGGAGGAAAGATACTCCTTCACGTCCGAAACAGTGAACTCACCGAAATGGAAAATGCTGGCAGCAAGGACGGCATCTGCTTTTCCTTCGCCCAACACTGAGGCCATGTGCTCCAGGGATCCAGCGCCGCCACTGGCAATCACTGGGATGCTGAGAGCACCGCTCACCGCGGCGTTCAGGCGAAGATCATAGCCAGCCTTGGTTCCATCGGCATCCATGCTGGTGAGAAGAATCTCACCAGCGCCCAGATCCTCAACCCTTCGGGCCCAATCCACCACGTCGATCCCCGTGGGGGTGCGCCCGCCGTGGGTGTAGACTTCCCATCCGCCTCCCGGGCGCCGCTTGGCATCGATCGCCACCACAATGCATTGACTTCCGAACGTTTTGGCTCCTTCCGCCACAAGGCCCGGGTCCTTTACGGCGGCTGTGTTGATTCCGACTTTGTCAGCCCCGGCGAGGAGCATGTCCCGCATGTCCGCAACCGTGCGGATACCGCCGCCCACGGTCACGGGCATGAGACACCGTTCAGCTGTGCGACGAACGACATCGACCATGGTCTGCCGTCCATCTGAAGATGCCGTAATATCCAGAAAGACAAGTTCATCCGCTCCCTGATCGTTGTAACCAACGGCACATTCCACCGGATCGCCGGCGTCACGAAGATTAAGAAATTTGGTGCCCTTGACCACTCGACCATCGGTCACGTCAAGGCAGGGGATGATGCGTTTTGCGAGCATGGAGGAGAAAATGATACCCCGATTCACGAGCTCATCACTTTCGAATCGCAGAAAGTTTCATCAATTTGCTTTACGAATACGAATTTTCTGGAAAACTGAAATTCATTGTGCTAACTGCAGTGAAGCCGTTATTTTCATATTCATCATGAAATCAAATTCTTTCAAGAGTTCTGGTCTTCCGGTCGACGCGAGCCCTGCCACTTTCGCTGTGATGGTGCGCGATGCGCGTTCCATGGTGATTTTCTGGGATTGCCCTGAGGGGTTGGCATCTGGAAGTGATCTGGCGCTGCAAATCCGTGGCGGCGAAGCTGGTCGCTACTCCGAGGAGATGACCTTGGATCTACCAAGTGGGCGGCTTCTCTTGGCCTTGTCAGAAGTAGGCCAATCCTATGAAGTGGTTTTCGGAACGCGGAAAGACGGGAACTTTGATGCCCTATCGACCCAATTGATCTCCTTGCCACCCGCCAAAACGACGGAGAGAAGCCCCCACCGGGACTCCATTGGGAATAGAAGGACCTCCGTTTTCCTTCCCCAGGAAACACTGGTGCTCGTCCACTGAGGTCCATTCGGCCTCCTGCCTTTATGAGACGGTCCAGTTCCCGCGGGTCGGGCCGGCCGCGGTCAGTGCCACAAGTGCTGTCTTCATCGGGTTTACCACCGGGTAGTTCCGCCTTGGAAGAAGATGAACTTTCCGAGGCATACTTGGAGCATCTCTCAGTGGAGAGGAATGTTTCACCCCGCACCCTGATCAATTACCATCACGCACTCAATGCCTTCCGTACCCACAGCAATGCCTTTCCGGGCTGGAGGGAGTGCCGACCAGATCACTTCAGGAAGTATTTGTTCGAATTGATGAAAAAGAACGTGGCAAGAGCCACGATCCGCCTCCATTTCGCAGCCTTGCGGGGCTTTTACAAATACCTCACCTTGAGAAAAGGCCTGCTGAAAAACCCACTGGTCGAGGTCTTGCTCCCAAAAACAGAAAAAAAACTTCCTGTGGTGCTCACCCAGGCCCAGGTCCTCACTCTGCTCGAATTGCCTCTGAAATTGCCTTTGGAAAAGCAGGCCCCTTCGTGGATGCCGTCCCGGGATGCCGCCCTTCTGGAACTTTTTTACAGCAGTGGCCTGCGGCTGGCGGAACTGGTGGCCTTGGATTGCCGGGACTTTGACTTTATTTCAGAAACCGTCCGTGTTTTCGGGAAAGGACGCAAGGAACGACTCTGCCCCGTGGGAGGACCAGCGGTGGCCGCCATCCAGCGTTACCGGGGGGAAGCCAAAGTCAGCGAAGGTGCTCTGTTTCTCAGTAAATTGCGTCGCCGGATGACAAGCCGGGCGATCACCGATGTGGTGAAGAAATACCATGCCGTCTCCGGCCTGCCAGTGCAGGTCAGCCCCCACAAATTCCGCCACAGTTTCGCGACCCATCTTCTCGATGCGGGCGCGGATCTTCGCAGTGTGCAGAGCCTGCTGGGGCATGCCAGCCTTTCGACGACCCAGATTTACACCCATGTGTCAATCGAGAGGATGAAGGAGGCCTATGACAAGGCCCATCCCCGGGCCGAATAAGACCCCGGAGTATTCCGATCCGGTTATTCGGCTGAATTCCTCCATACCACCTTGTCCGCCATGGGCCGGCGCGGGCTATCCGGCCAGGTCTCGTCTGCCGGCCAGCCGAGATAAAAGAGGCCCAGACAGCGGTCCCCAGCTCCTGTCCAGCCCAACCAGTCGGCCAATTCCCGGGTATAAATGACCAGCGGAGTCGACCAGAAAGCAGCCATCCCGAGAGCAGAGGCCGTTAGATGCATGTTTTGCACGGCACAGGCCACCGCTTCAATCTCTTCCAACTCGGGAATCTGGGCGGACACCTGGCGGTGCAGTCCCACAGCAATGACGACAGGTGCCAGCAAAGGCGTTTCAGCGAGCTTGGCCAGTTTGTCTTCGCGAACCTCCGCCGTCGGCGTGGTATCACGGTAAAGCGCCTGCAATTTGGAAGCTAGCGAACCACGGGCCTCGTCGGTGAACACCACAAAACGCCAAGGTTCCGTCAGCCCGTGGGTGGGAGCCCAGTTGGCGTTTTCCAAGATGGCGGCCAAATGTTCGTGCTCCACCCGTTTGACACTCATGGCCGCCGGTTTGATGCTGCGACGGCGACGAATCAGGGCATTGGCGGCGGCCAAACGAAGAGAAAAGGCATCAAGGCGGGGAGCAGGTGGGACTGGGTCGGACATAACGCCATGCTTAAACACGGTAAAAGGTCCCCGGTCAAGAGCCGCCAGCTTGTTCAGGATGCAGCATTTTTCGCACGTCGTCCATGGTGAGCCGTTTTTCTAAGGAGTAATTGTTTGCCGCACTGGGTCCCGGGGCTGGATCGGGTATGGCGGCATTCTGCTGCGCCCTTGTGTATTCGCCCCGATCGGAGGTAGCGAATTGGCGGTCCACTCCGGCGGCTTTTTTGCTGCGGAACAGTTTGTCAAATCCCCACGCTTCTTTGGTTTTGGCCTCGGAATCGACCCCCGCAGCGAGATGGCGGTCGATATCAGACTCCCGGGCACTCTCATCGACTCCCCGGGCTTTTTTGGCATTCACATCTTTGTTCCGGACAAGGAAATCGGGGGTTTTGTAATCTTTACTGCCCAGATCCTTTTTGGTGTTCCGGTATGATTTGTCGCCCATTTCCCGATCCATCCCCGGCAACATCTTGTCGACGGCGAAGGGTGATTTCTTCTCGGTGATCACCTCACCGGTCGGGCTGTAGCTGTAGCCGCCACCAAACTTTGATTTGATCTTCTTCGAATCGTCCTCGTGACCCAGAAACGTGTAGGAGGAGCTTTTGGTCTTAACGGTCTGGGTGCTCAGACACCCTGTCTGGCACAAGGCAAGGCAGATGCCTAGACCGGCTCCTGCCAAATGCCACCCTCCCCTTTCGATCCCAACCTGATTACTCATGCGAACCTCGCTTCAATAACGAAAGAACTGCCGCGATATTGCCCGGGGCGACCTGCATCTGTTGCAAACCGGACTCCACATCGTCGATCTGTCCAATGGACCGATAATACTCGACAAGCAGGAGAGGGTCCAGCCCGATCTCTTTCTGGAAACCCCGGACTATGACGGAGCGGGCCCCGGTGAAATCGCCGGTTCGCATCAGAAAGCGTGCATACTGGGTCAAAAAGTCGCGCTCATCACTCCACCGGGCCAAGCGGGACGCATAGGTGCGGTAGAGAGCCCCGGCCAGATCATCGAAACCAGCGCGGGAAAAGGCCTCCGGCAACATCCACCGGTTTTCGAACGACGGGAGGCTGCTCCCGGGATTTCGGGTCAGGAATCGGTCAGAGGAAGCCTCCTCCAGCAACCGGGACTGCAACTCGGAGGCGCGCAGTTTGTCCCCGGCTTGTCCAAACCAAGCCACCTGACGGGAGGCATCCCGCCCAGCCATGTCCCAGACGAGGTCCCCGACTTCGTCGAGCCATTGCCGCAGCATGGATGCCTTGCCAACGCCCGGCGAGGCAAGAAAGTCTGCCAAGAGTGACGCTCCTGCAGGGAAGTTGGGAAGCTCCTCCTGCCGCAGCTTTTCTCCCCAAAGCCCGGGAGGCACGCCATCAAGCAGAGCCCGACCCAGCAAGACAGTGGCCTTGGCTGACTGTCGGCCGGCATTTGCCTCCAAAAGATCCCGCCAGGCAACTATGGCCCCAGCAGCCGGTGTCGGCGCTCCGCAGGTCGCAGCAAGGCCCTGCAGGACCGCCAGATGGGCGGCGTTCTCCTCTGGGGCGGATTCCAAAATCGCGCCGGCAATGGCGGACCAAGCTTCCGGATCCGATCCTGGCAAGGCCCGCAAAGCAAGCAGCCGGGCCAGCAGCTGGAAACGTGAGTCCTCATTTTTTTCCCTTCGGGCGGCAAGCCAGAGGGCTCCGGTGGCCTCCTCAGTGAGTCCGGCTTCGTTGAGACTGGTTGCCACGTCGCCGGTCAGGGAGGCATTGTCGTAACGCAACGCGACGCGGGCATATCGCTCGAGCTTGGATTGGTCCACTGGAGTCTGCCGGGCCAAAACGCTGGTCAAAACCCGAAGGGCCTCGATCTCGGTTTCTCGCTGGTCCAGATCAAAGGGAATTCCTTCAAGCCAAGTCAGGGCCTCTGTGGTCCGACCCTTGTTGATGAGATGCCGGGCCACGTTGAGTCTGTCTTCCCGGGTTGCCAATCCCCCGTCAACAAGGCGGGTGGTCGTGGCCACCAGGGCGTCGGTGGCACCCTCTTTCGCCAGTACTCCCGCCAACCGGCGCAGGTGATTGTCGGAGATGGAAGGATACCCCGGACGGGACTCTGCCGCATATTTCTCCAACGCCTCCCGTTTCCCCGCAAGCCCAAGGAATTCTGAGAGATCTTCACTCAGTTTCTGCTGGTTGTATCCCGATGGCAGCCGCCGTTGTCCGGCCTGATATTCCTCCAGCAGGGCGACGACCGGCTCAAAGTCCTTCCCTTTTCGGCTGGCTTGGAGGAATGCGTTGACCAAGGGGTAATCGGCATCATCCAGCGTGACCAAGGCCTCGCCGTAGAGATGAGCGGCCTCCCTGGCAAATCCCCCACTCTCCAACGATCTGGCCAGGTCCATGCGGCTTTCCGTCGTCAGCGGCATCGCCACTGTCTCCAGCATCCAGGAACGTTCCCTTGGAGTCAGTCCTTCAAAAGTCCAGACCAAGTGCGTGCCCATGAAATCATCGGCCTCGGAGCGCGTCCGGGGACCTTCAGTGGGGAGTTCGAACCCGGGCGAGAGCGTATCTGCCAGCTCTGCAGGGGAAACCAGGTTGTGGGAGCGGGGAGCAAAAAGATTCAGGATTGACCGAAGGTTTTTCCAAGCGGTGGCGATTTCGGGGAGCTCAAGGTCACCGGGATCAGGCGGTTGCTGGGGCAGGGCGAGACCCAGCACCGTTCGCCGATAATCACCCATCACACCTAGAAAGGCATCGCG
>JADZAX010000246.1 GCA_020852405.1 Verrucomicrobiales bacterium | reverse complement strand
TTGCCCGGTGTTCGTTACCATATTGTCCGCGGCTCCCTTGATACCTTGGGGGTCGAAAAACGTCGCCAGAGCCGTTCTAAATACGGCGCTCGCAAGCCCAAGCCTGGTCAGGCCGCTGCGGCGCCGGCCAAGGGCGGCAAGAAGAAGTAAGGCTTCGCTGTTCAACCATTTATCTGTAAATCCCAGGAGAAAGATCCCATCCCATGGCCCGCAGGAAAAGAGTCTACAAAAAAGAAGAGCGCCGCGATCCACGCTTCGACAGCGTGCTGGTGGAGCGTTTGATCACCCGTGTCATGAGCAAGGGCAAAAAGTCCCTTGCCGAGCGCATCGTGTATGCCGCCATTCTCCGGGTCAATGAAGGGACTGAAGCGGTGGATCCGGTTGAAATTGTCAATCGTGCCGTGGAAAACGCCAAGCCCCGTCTGGAAGTGAAAAGCCGCCGTGTCGGTGGTGCCACCTACCAAGTGCCGTTGGAAGTGCCGCCGGACCGTTCCGAAAGTCTTGCCATGCGCTGGTTGGTCAACGCGGCCCGCAACCGCCGTGGAACGCCCATGCATGTTGCTTTGGCCAATGAAATCCGCGATGCCAGCGCCAATCAAGGTGGGGTGGTTCGCAAGCGTGATGAAGTTCACAAGATGGCGCAGGCCAACCGCGCGTTCGCGCACTTCCGCTGGTAAACCCGGAGGTAGGTCAACATTTCTTCCCTTTGACATTTGAGCATGAGTTTGAATCCTAATTCGCCGAAAAGAGAGTTCCCCTTGGAGCGGACGCGCAACATTGGTATTGCGGCGCACATTGATGCCGGCAAAACGACGTTGACTGAACGTATCCTTTTCTACACCGGCATGATCCACAAGATCGGCGAGGTGCATGACGGTGCGGCCACCACGGACTGGATGGAGCAGGAGCGCGAGCGCGGTATCACCATTACCTCTGCTGCGGTGAGCTGTTCCTGGAAGCAGGTCCCGGAAGAGGGTATTTTCAAGGCCTTTGCCGGTCAGAACATGCGGGTCAATATCATCGATACGCCGGGCCACGTCGACTTCACGGCCGAGGTTGAGCGTTCCTTGCGAGTTCTTGACGGTGCCATCGTTGTTTTCTGCGGCGTGGCCGGGGTTCAGCCCCAGTCCGAAACGGTTTGGCGTCAGGCCGTTCGTTATGGCGTTCCCCGGATCGTTTTCGTCAACAAGATGGACCGTGTCGGTGCCAACTTTGACAATGTGGTGAAGGATGTCCGTGAGCGGCTTCGGGCCAACGCTCATCCTATCCTGATTCCGATCGGTGCAGAGGATCAGTTGAAGGGTCAGATTGACGTCATTAATAAAAAAGCGGTCATTTTCTCCGACAGTGATGTCTTTGGTTCGACCTGGCAGGTGCTTGACCTGACGCCGGAACAGCTGAAAATCGCCGACGAAGCCTATGCGTCACTTGTTGAGGCGCTGGCCGATGTCGATGAAGAGCTCGGCATGAAGTTCCTTGAGGAAGAGCCGATCTCCATTGAAGAGGTAAAGCTGGCGCTTCGTCGGGCGACCATTGCCAATCTCATTGTGCCGGTGGCTGGGGGATCCGCCTTCAAAAACAAGGGAGTTCAGTATCTTCTGGATGCCGTGACGGATTACCTTCCCAGTCCGCTTGATCTGCCGCCCGCGAAGGGGCAGTCCCCGGATGACGGAGAGATTGTTGTGGAGGCTCCTTCCAGTGACAATGTCAAATTCTGCGCATTGGCGTTCAAACTCTGGAGTGACAAGTTTGTCGGCAAGTTGGTCTTTATCCGGGTGTATTCCGGTTCGGTCTCCAAGGGGGATACCGTCTATAATCCCAGGACCCGCAAGCGTGAGCGGATTGGTCGGTTGATCCAAATCCAATCGAACCAGCACAAGGATATCGAAACCTGTTACTCTGGTGATATTGCCGCGATTGTCGGCATTAAGAATGTTACCACCGGGGATACTTTGGCCAACGAGGATTTTGAAATCCTTCTCGAGCCGCCTGCTTTCCCGGAACCGGTCATCTCGATGTCCATCGAGCCGAAGACCAAGGGGGATCAGGAGCGCATGGCCACTGCCCTTCAGCGCCTTTCTGAGGAGGATCCTACCTTTGTTGTCAAGACGGACGAGGAAACCGGTCAGGTCATCATGTCCGGCATGGGCGAATTGCACTTGGAGATTCTCCAGGACCGCATGAAGCGGGAATTCAATGTTGAAACCACTTCCGGTAAGCCGCAGATCGCCTACCGCGAAACCATCACTGTGGCTTCCGATGGTGAGGGCAAGCTTGTCAAGCAGTCCGGCGGTCGTGGTCAGTATGGTCACGTCGTTCTCAAGGTCTACCCCAGCGAGCGCGGCAAGGGAATCACTGTTGAGAACAAGGTGGTTGGCGGCACAATTCCCAAGGAATACATCAACGCCTGTATTTCTGGTGTCAATGAAGCCATGTTGAATGGTGTCATTGCCGCCTATCCGGGGGTCGATGTTCATGTCGAGTTGCTCGACGGGTCGAGCCATGAGGTTGACTCCAATGAAAACGCTTTCAAGATGGCTGCTATCTTCGCGGTCAAGGATGGCTTCCGCAGAGCCAAGAGCATTCTTCTCGAGCCCATCATGGGCGTGGAAGTGGCCACTCCTGATGAGTATCAGGGTGACATTATCGGGGATTTGAACCGGCGCCGTGGCAAGATCCAGCAGATCGATTCCAAGGCAGGCTTGACCATCATCAAGTCCGAGGTTCCTCTGGCTGAAATGTTCGGTTATTCGACCGACATGCGCTCGCTCTCCAGCGGACGCGCCAGCTACTCCATGGAACCTTCGCATTTCGAACAAGTGCCCAACCAGATCGTCGACCAGATTGTCGAGCAGCGTGGTGGAGGCAAGTAAGACCGTAATTTTTAGTAAACCATTTCAGGACCGGAAGGAACAAACGCGATGCATACCATCAGAATCCGACTCAGGGCGTTCGATAATCGTCTGCTGGACAAATCCGCAGCCGACATTGTGGAGACAGCGAAGCGCACCGGGGCAAGGGTCTCCGGCCCCATTCCATTGCCAACGCGCATCGAGAAGTTCACCGTGAACCGTTCTCCCCACGTGGACAAGAAGTCTATGGACCAGTTTGAAATCCGCACCCACAAGCGGTTGCTTGACATTGTGGATCCCACCGCGCACACCGTCGACGAGCTGAAAAAGCTGAATCTTCCGGCCGGCGTGGACATCACCATCAAAATTTGAGATCGCCTGGGGCATCTTCGACAACACTATTTTTAAACGAGGCAAGTTATGAGCATCGGGATTATCGGGAAAAAAGTCGGCATGACGCGCATCTACACTGACAAGGGTGTGGCGATCCCGGTCACTGTCATCGACGTGACGGACAATGTTTTGCTGCAGGAGAAAACTCTGGAGAAGGACGGTTACCGTGGGGTTCAGGTCGGATACGACGACCAGAAGGAAGCCCGGGTCAATCGCCCCGCCATGGGACACTTCAAAAAGCACGGTTCGGAAACTCCCAAACGGGAAGTGCGCGAATTCCGGCTTGCCGACGGTGAGGCGACTCCGGAAACGCATCCCGGGATCGACACCTTTGAGGAAGGCCAGTGGGTCGACGTCATTGGAACGACCAAAGGTAAGGGATTCCAAGGCACGGTGAAGCGCTACAAATTTGCCGGTCAGCCAGCCTCCCACGGTTCCATGATGCATCGTCGCCCCGGTTCCATCGGTTGCCGGCTTACTCCGGGACGCGTCTGGAAGAATCAAAAAATGCCAGGCCGCCAGGGTAACTACAACCGCACGGTGCAGAACCTTCAGATCGTGGCCAAACGTCCTGATGACAATGTGCTCCTGATTAGCGGAGCTGTACCTGGTGCCCGTGGTGGTTACGTTGTGATCCGTCCGGCCAAGAAAAAGAACGCGCCTGCCGTCAAGTAAGCGGAGCGCAAAACGAAGTTATTTTTAAAGACTACCAGAGGAATTATTGACCCATGGCTGCGAAGACTCTCACATTGGAGGACGCGAAGAGCGCCAACATCGCCGTGATCGAAGATGGTCGTGGCACCCAGGCGGTGCATGACATGATTGTTGCCATGCAGGCGAATCGCCGGACCGGATCAGCGCACACGAAGACCCGTTCTGAGGTCGCTGCCACCGGCAAAAAGGGCTGGAAGCAAAAAGGCACCGGTCGCGCCCGCTCCGGAGGCAATGCGCCTCCCCATTGGGAAGGTGGCGGCGTTGCTTTCGGTCCACGTGCCCGTGATTACTCTAAAAAAGTCAACCGAACCACGAAGCGGCTTGCATTTGTCAAGGCTCTCAGTGAGCGTCTCAAGGACGGGGATGTCCTTCATCAGGCGAGCTTTGAGGTCAAGGATGGCAAAACCAAATCCTTTGTCGGACAGGTTTCCAAGGTGGTCATCGACGCATCCCTTCTGGTGGTGAGCCAGGGCTTTGATGAGATGACCAAGCGGGCCGGACGGAATATCCAGGATACGCTGCTCATGTCCACCGCCGAGGTCAACGTCGAGCATCTTTTGAAAT
>JADZAX010000245.1 GCA_020852405.1 Verrucomicrobiales bacterium | reverse complement strand
ACAATTCCGAGGTTTGATCCCGTTTTGCCTGCGTCACCCTGTCGCGGAAGGCCCCGGTGACGGGCAGTTGCCTCGTCGCTTCCACCGGAATCAGTCTCAGAGGCACTCCGCTGGTCAGCACTGTCGCGGCGGCATCGGGGTCCAGATACAAGTTCCATTCTGCCACGCTGTTGCGGATACCCACAAAGGGCTCATCCACATTTCCAGGACCATTCACCGCTCCTCCCATCGCGACAACTTCCCGGATGTTGCGGACGATGGAGGGATCCCGGCGCAGGGCGAGTGCCAGGTTGGTGAGGGGACCCATGGTGACCACGGTGACCGGTTCAGGACTGGACAGAATCTGGTTCACCAATACCTCCGGTGCCGGTTCAGCGAGCAAGGCCGCCTTGGCTTCTGGCAACAAGGTGTCCCCAAGCGTGTTCGCCAACTCTTTCCAGAAAGCGGGGAATGCCCGTTCGCCACGGAGCGGTCTCGCAGGTCCCACCGCGACGGGAATGGCCCGATGCCCCGTCAATTCTAGCACCCTCAGGGCATTGCTAGCGCCTTTGTCCACATCGGCGATGCCGTGACAAATCGTTACGGCCTTCAGATCGACTGCCGGATCTTTCAGCAGATATAGCAGACCCATCACACTGTCGACACCCATGTCCGTGTCGAGAATCATGGGCTTTTTGGCAAGGACCGGAGTTGCCGAGGATTCCAGCCGGATGCGTCCCTCCACCTTGGGCGCCACTTCTCCACGTTTCCGGATGTACGCTTCCAGCACGTCAGTGAACTTGTTGCCGGCTTCTGGATTCACGAGCACACGAGCCTGTTGCAGCATCGTGAATCCATCCCCCCCTCTGAGCATGTAATCCCCAACCGCTATCTGGTAGATTTTTTTCAGATCCAACGGCAATCCTCCCACCTTGGCGTCGCGGATCCGGTCGCCAGCGGGTGACTGCGAATCCACCCGGAAGGTGATTCCCGAAACCTGAGGAAACCTTCCAACGCTCTCCCCAAGACGGCCCACTCCATGATTGAGTGCCTCCAAAACCAGGGCCCCCGAGCCCTCAATCCGGCAGACGGTTCCGCCGAAGGGGTGCAATGCCACAAGGTCCTTCACCCGCAGCGCGCCCGCGCGGATGACTTGGTTGCTTCGGATGCTGCCGGCATTCACGATCGCTATCTCCGCTCCTGTGTCCTCCCTCATCGCATCAGCCCACAGGTTGCCCAGATTGCTCTCCTTTGAGCGGACACTCTCCGAGACCGCGTCCAGCGGTTCACGGGTCTGGCCGATCTCGGCCTCCAGTGCGTGGCCCAGTCGGTCATCGTAATCCCCCGCCACTTTCGCGGTGTCTGGATCATCGGGGATTCGTCCATCGATCTGGATCAGTTCATATTGGCTCTCCGGAGCCTTTCCCGGCTCCGCTGGGCGCAGCAGGTCAATCCGTGCGGCGGTCACCGCATCACTGTCGGCTTTGCTGATCAGCGTCCGCCCCACCCAGGTCGTGCTGGCCTTGTGCTCATGGCCGCCGAGAATGATGTCGATTTCCGGGCAACGTCTGGCCAGCCGACGATCATCGGCATAATCAAGATGGGTCACCGCAACAACGACCTCAGCTCCCCGCTTTTTCAGTTCCCTCACCATCCGCTCCCCTACCTCTATCGGATCTTCGATCCGGATGCCAATCCTGCGGTCATTGCTGATTTCCTCGCCATTGAGGCAGAGTCCGACATACCCCACCTTCATGCCTCCATATTCCTTTATCAGCCAAGTGGGGAAGTTTCCGATCGGTTTTCCCGTTGACTCCTCTGACACATTCGACACCAGCCATTTCCATTTTGCTTCCGTCAGACGCTGGCGCAGCACATCCGGGCCGAAGTCAAATTCGTGGTTGCCGAGAATGCCGATGTCCACTCCGGCGGCATTGAATGCCTCGATCATCTGGCGGCCTTTGAAAATGCTGGAAGCGATCGACGGAGAGAGGAAATCACCGCACAGGATCAACTCAACCGAGCGTCCTTCAGACTGGAATCTTTTTTTGAGGGTCGCCACCCGGGCCAGTCCTCCCGATTTTTGGCCCTCTTCCGGCTGTGCAATATAGACATCGTTGATCTGAAGCAGCGTCAGTGCCGACTGCTGTTGCGGCAGGGCTTCATTCCCAAAGGAGGCAATCGTTCCCCCAAAAACAAGGAGCAGGATCAACCTCTGGTATGACGGTTTTCTCATGGGTATCAAGTCTCGTTACCAAACCAAACAAGGCGGCGATTTCAACGATCGCTCGGAGGGACCGGTTCGGCTTTGCCGCTATTGGAGGGAGGGGCAGTGGATTCTGTCAACTCACGGGCGAGTTTCGTAAGAGAAGAGGGATCTTTGATTTTGTTGCCGAAATTGAGAGCAAGTTTCTTCCGGTCTTCAGGTGACAGGGATCCATAGGTGGCGAGGGTGTCTGGATCGGCTCTTTTGCCTTCGCTGGCGTCGTCCCATGATTTGCCGTCGGCAAGGCCTTTGAGGAAGACGAGATTGGGGGCGGTGACATCCGGCGATTTGCCAAGAGCGTCTGAGATGGCCTTGTGGGCGGCCTCGGGTGGCAATTCTGCGGAACCTATGGCGTCCTTGGGGAGTTCTTGGGCGAGTCCCTCAAGCGCTCTGGGATCCTTGATTTTTCTGGCGAAATTCAGCGCCAATTTTTTCCGGGCATCAGGTGTGAGTGCTTCATAGGTGTTCACTGTGTCGGGGTCGCTTGACTTCGAAGTGGCGGCTTCTTCCATAGGTCTGCCTTCTGATAGAAGTTGCAATAGATACAGATTCCGCGCTGAAACATCCGGCAGTCGGGGGATGGACTCAAGGACAATGGCCCTGTTTTCTTCCGGCGTTCCGCCAAGGGCGGGAAAAGCTGACATCAGTAAGGCCAGCGCGAGAGTGTGAATGAGATGGGCAACGGAATGTTTCACAATAGCAACAGATTTAATTCCAATTCAACGTGAGGAGATTCTTGCGCCTTCCCTCGTTTTCGTCAGTGGAGAAAGCATCTGACAGGGGGAGGGGAGAACGAATGGTGACAATGGCAGCACCGGAGGGATTTTGTGACGGGAAACTTCCAAGTCGGTTATGGTTGCTGCGAGGTTTGGGCGGAGGCTGCCCGGAGTTTCTGTTTCCGTGCCCGATGGTTCAGCACGGCCGCAACCAGAGCCATGATGGTGGCGATTCCTCCCAATCCAGCGCCCGTCGCCCGTAACGGCGCTCCGGGCGTGGTTGCCGCTATGAATAATATCAGTACCACCCAATAGCCGAAACGCTCAAACCAGGGCGCGCTGACGACATCTTCCCGCAGCAATACGAAGGCCAGAATCAGGAGAATGAGATAGGCCTGCGGATGCAGTTGCCATCCTGTCCCGATCGATCCGAAATTGTGATGCAGGGTCGAGTAGCTGAAGTCCGGACCAATGGTCAAAAAGCCAGTGTTCTCGTCATCCAGATAATAGAAAAACTGGGAAAGGAACAGGACTCCCAATGCCATGATGGCAAGTATTTGCGAGGAGGATTTGTCTCGAAAAAATTCTTTCAGCATTTTCAAACGTTTCTAATGGATAATGAGTTGAAACTTTATGGGTGTCTGGCGGCAGACGCGTACGGACAAAACAGTGATGAGACAACTTGAGCCTGACAGCGACAGGCCTCCAATCCACCCCGATTTGACCCAGTCCCATCTTGAGGTTGGGATGGGCTGAGGGGCCTCGACTGGTTGCTCTGGGGTGCTGTTGACTCGACAAGGTTGCCCAACCGGAAAGTGAGTTCCCAGCGGGGCGGCTTACTCCAACGCATAATGGGGGTGCTTCCCTTTTTCAAGTATTTCCTTGGCTGCAACCAGAGCACAAAACAGACCGATACTTCACCATCGATCCGAGTGACCTGATCCCAGGGGGGCTTCACTGAAGTTGTATCGAGTTTGTGGACACAACTGAGTTCGTCTTCTTTAATCACAACGACCTTTCTCCGTGCCGGGATCCGGGAGTAGATCAACCGAAGGACACTCCCCAAACACTTGTCTTTCTGAAAAGACAACTACGGAAAAGCAAAAGGCATTTTAGGCTGGCGATAGGGACGTCTATTGACAAATTGGGAAACTCCGTCCTAAATCTCTGCCATGAAACAGTTTTTAGTGGTCCTGAGCCTGTTGTTTTGCGCCGCGCTGGTCCTTGGGGGGGAGCCTGCGAAAGATCCCATCAAGCTGAAGCTATCTATGTTGGATAACTTGCAGACCGCTCCGGAAGGTTTTTTTCAACCAAATCTCCTCTGGCTGCTCACTGAGCTTGGTAAGGGGCGGAAAATAGACGACATGGTCGGCACCAAGCCGGGTGAGGCGGATCTGAAATCTTTTGAAGCACTCGCCATCGGTGCCCGGCGCGACCTGTCCAGGGAATCGATCATGAAGATTGAAGATGTCGAAGTTCTCTCATTGCTGGCGGAGACAACCTTTGCCAAAAGCAAACCCGGTCCCGGTACCCGGCAAGACACGGCACCGGCGCCCCCACCGGAGCCGGTCATTCCTGATGAAGTAGTGAGGGCAGGTTCTGAAAGAGGCAGGACACTCCTCGGGCAACTTTACAGTGACGAGGATGTGGAACTCCTCAAGGAGCGCTCGTTGCAAAAAGCACTCAAGCGGATCGATTTGGCCGCGGGAATTGAAACCTCCGGAGTTGTCCCTAGAGGCAACAACATGCCCCTGCAACGGCGGCTGGATGTTGCTCCCTCGGCGGAGGTCGAAGGCAAGGTCCTCATTCTCCTCAGTTTGCTTGGTTCCGGCTTTACCTGGCAGGAAGCCGAACAGCGAATGGAAAAAGTGCCGGATACCCTCCTTAAGGAGCTAGACAAACTGCCGCTACCCTCCCGTCGTGAGATAGCGAGAGATAACGCATACTCCATTGATGACCGCGACATTCTGTTGAAGCTAGATGTTGAGACTGGGAAGTGACCTCCCTCCGATAGTGTGTCACCTAGTTCCTGAATCCCGACTGAAAATTTGTTGTCACAAAACCCAGCGATAACCAGGAAACGAGGGAAGGGATCCTCCAAGGTCATAGTGAAAGAATCTTATGATTCGGTGCGGCATAGATGACAGTGGGGACGCGCCAAAAAGGAATAGACAAACCGGCAACAGATCCTGATCATTAATCCGGAATCAGGTCATTCGGCATCTTTTTCCTTCGATTCACTCTTCCGTCCGAGGATAATGGTAATCGTGCCCAGGAGTGCCAGCAAAGCAACGAGGGCAATGGCCACGCGGCCGGAGTCATCGAGATATTGCCCGGCCGAGAGATACCGCATGCTTGCTGAAGGTTCGTGGCTTCTGCAGTCTGCAAGCCATCTCGCCAGAGCAATCATGCCGAGAATTGAGACGCCGAGCGATATCAGCCCTTGAAAAGATTCCTTGTCATTTCTGACAAACAAGTTTCCCACCAACCACGCCGATGCCAACAGAAGCACGGAACTTCCACCAAAGTAGTAGTCGGCCCCTATTTTCTGGTTACCCTGGGAAGTAGTCCAGGTGACGGTGCCCTGATCCCGGGTTCCGAGTGTTTGTTCGTAATGTGACCAGGATTTCGGGCTGAAAAACCAAAGCAGTGCAATCAGCAGTGCGGCGCACCCGATTAGAAGCGAATTTAAGGGAAATTTTTTCATGGCAACTTCATAGCGAGTTTCATCCGTCTCCGTCAAACAGAAAGTTTGTGTCAACCCCGGTGACGGTAACCGATGCCACCCTTTTTTCTGCGAACCGAACCTCAGACACCATCCGCAAGGCTCCTGTGGGCATATAGGGTTTCTCTGGCGATTTACGGGGATAGTTTTTATCTATGGACTTTACGGAATGTGCTTCCAATAATTTTATGAACCTGCTTCCAATCTGATTGTCATTTGGTTTTTCTTTGTGCATCATTCCAAAAGTGAATCCTTGAAAGCTAAATGTATGGAAACATTAGTAACCAAACCTACCGACACTAATCAAATCCTTTACTCGCCGAAGCAGGTTGCCATCGCCGCGTTCATCGGTTCTCCTATTGCTGCCTGCTGGTT
>JADZAX010000244.1 GCA_020852405.1 Verrucomicrobiales bacterium | reverse complement strand
TGACCAACAACATGGCAATCGCATACGCATCCATGGCGTCATTCAAAGGGTTGATTTCCGAGGAACCCGGCAGGAGGATTTCGGAAAGCCCAAGAGGACGTCCGGTCCAGTCCTGTGATGGGAACAAAAAGCGCACCTCTCACCGTGCGATGGGGTTGCCGCAATGGCAAGCAGGATTCCGATGCCGAACTTAAATGTCGTACTGGATATGGCCGTTATTTTCGGCCCGTCGATTGAGGAGCCGGCAGACTTCCGCGCAGAGACCAAAGACTCCCGGTTCCAGAATCTCGTAAAACACCTGGTTGCCTGATTGCTTGCGGCCCAGAATGCTGTGGTCGAACAGAATGCGCAATTGTTTGGACACGTTTGCCTGTGAAGTGCCCAAGGTCGCCACCAACTCTCCCACGGATTGGCTCCGATTCCTCAACTCATGCAGAATGGCAAGTCGGGTCGGCTCCGACAGCAGTTTGAATACGGTGGCGAGCCTTTCCAGTACGCCCCGTTGTAGTTCATCGGTGCCCTGCTTTTTTGTACGCTGCGCATTCTTCATCTGGGGGGAAGCAGGGCCCACTGCTGGGTAGCAACAAAACCCTACCCAAGTTTGAATGATGCACAACGAAAATCCCACCAAAGGGGTTAAATTGATATGACGGTATATGGTTAATTAGCGATTTAGAATCTGGCACTTTCGTTCCTGCCGTGAGTCGGAATGGAAGGCCTCGTCGGTCCTGGAAATCAGATCAGGTCGAGGATGGATCCGAAGGCCGCATCGAAGAGTCTTTGATAGGTTCGGGAAGCGAACCCGTCGGTCATGCTGGCCACCGCGTCGCAGACCAAACGGGCTCGGGCGGCTTCGGAGCCGGCTTCCCAAACGACCTTTTCTTCATCCGCGGGCAGGATGCGGAAATGATTCCGGCTGGGGCGGTCCGGCACGATGTATTCTTCGGCGAAAGCTCCGAACAACTTGGAAAGGATCTGGTCCGCTTTCCGGTCGAGTTGTTGGAGTTGGGGGGATTGGAAGACCAGGGCGGAGGAAAGGCTTTTGTAGAGCCGGCATTCCTGTGCGGCGTCGCGCCCGATGACCAGCCGCAGCCGGTGCCGACCGGTTTTGTTCCCGAGGAAAGTGGAATCCTCAACCAACCCCGCGGCCGCGATGAACTCCCCGATTTTCCGGTTCAATCGGGACTCGACGCGGTCCCGGCGGATGGTGTCGCAAAGTTTCACGACATATTGGGAAATTTCCTCCTCCAGAGATTGATCTTCCGCCCAGCGTTCGATGCGGTCACAGGTGATGAATCCGGCTCGGATGCCGTCGGCCACATCATTCAGGGAGTAGGCGGTGTCATCGGCCCAATCCATGATTTGGCATTCGATGGAACGGACGGCATCGCGTTCCACTCCGGGCGGGAGACTCTCTGGAAAGGCCTCCCCGTCCAACACAAATGCCAGATCCGGCGCCTGATCGTCGTAGATAAAATGGTTTTCCGGATCGGCCAGTTGGCTGTGGAGTGTTTTGTATTTGAGCACCGCGTCCATGAAGGCGCGGGTCGGATTCATCCCATTGTGTTGTCCGGAAAAGATGGTCCGGGTGAGCAGGCGGAGGGTCTGCGCATTCCCTTCGAAGCCTCCATAGGGACGCATCAGTCGGTTCAAGGTTCGTTCCCCGGTGTGGCCGAACGGTGGATGGCCGATGTCATGGGCAAGGCAGGCCGCTTCGACGAGATCCCCATCGATGCCTCCATCCGGTCCTGGCAGTGGACTGGTTGCGGCGAACCGGGCACAGATGGACCGGCCGATCTGGGCGACTTCGATGGAATGGGTCAGCCGGGTCCGGTAAAAGTCGTATTCTCCTGAAAGAAAGACCTGGGTTTTGTTCTGGAGGCGGCGGAAGGCGGCGGTATGGATGATCCGGTCCCGGTCCACTTGGAAGGCCGAGCGGTAGTCCTCAGGACGAGGCTGCGAGGGCATCCGGGTCGCGGTGTCAAACCCGGTGTAAAACGGACGGTTCATCGTGCGTTGGTCGCCCGGGTTCCGACCAGGAATTGGTTCTGGATGGAAGGTGGGAGGGGAGTGCCAGTGGGAAGCTTGAAATGAAAGTAACGGGTGGCTGGCTCCTTGGCGTCACGCGCCCCGTAAATGCCGATTTCAAGTTGGGGGTTCCCCCCGGTGTTGTCATCGGGTTCTTCTTTGATTTTGACGGTCACCGTGTTTGCCCCTTCTTTGAGTCCGCCGATGATGAGTTCCTTGCCGCTTCCCCCCTCGAGGCGTGTCCGGTGCTGGCCATTGATCTCCAGATCGATGGAGCATCCCACGGCGGTGATCCACAACTCACCCAGGTATTCCGGTGGGGGGACCACTTTGGCAACTGCCGGCATGACTCCTGATGGCTGGAATTCGGGCCCTTGAAGGAAACTGAAATCGCCCTGCAACACCTGCTGCACCAACGCGGGATCGGTCCCGAATTTGACGACCCGGAGATTGTCGAACTTCCAGACACCGGCCTCCTGCAAGTACCGCAGAACAATGAAGTTGTCGGTGATTTCGGAGGAATCAGAGACGCCGAAGTCCGCCTTGCCGAAATAAACCGAGGAAGCCGTGGGTCCCTTGACGAAGATCTGGAGAGAACGCAGGGACTTGATGTCCGGCCCCGGCAGGATGCCTTGAAAAAAAGTGCCTGGCCACGGTTGTTTTTAGGAGATCACCCGGTTTCGCAGTTCCACTTGGCGGGAGGTGGCGGTCACATTCTGCCACGTCCGCGCGTCGCTCTCGGCCATGGCCTTGCGCCAGGAGGCATAGATTTTCTCAAGATCCGGCCGCAGAGCTTCCCCGTTGCTGACCCCGGGGGGCATCGTTCCCATGCTGGTTTGGGCAGACAGGGTGGTCGCGGCCTGTGCCAACAGGCCACAGACGAGCATCATGGTTGGAATGATGGGATGACGCAAAAACATTCTGCATTGTGAAGGAGGATGCCTCCGAGCGCAATCTCGCATCGTGGGGGCGCTTGCAATTCCAAAAGGCATGGCTATTATAGCCGATAATTGTCTCCGCGATTTGCGGAGAGGCCGCCTGCTTTCATGAAAACTTCCGCCGAGATCCTCGCCCATCGCGAGTCCCAGATTCTCAGTCAAGCCACCTCTCTGGTCTTCAAAGAAATTGACGGCGGACCGCATCTTCGGGCCCACCTTTTCCTGCCGCAGGAGGATGCCGGAGAGCCCGGTGCGCGCCGGCCCGCGGCTCTCTTTTTCTATTCTGCCGGATGGAACACCGGCAGTCCGACCCATTTCGCCCCACAGGCCATGCATCTCGCCGAACGGGGAGTGGTGTCTATTCTCATCGAACTGCGCCAGCATTCCACCCACGGCACCGGTCCTGCCGAGGCCGTGGCCGATGCCTGCTCGGCGTTCCGCTGGGTGCGGCATCACGCGGACCGACTGGCCGTGGATCCCGGCAAAGTCGCGGGAATTGCGGCCTACTCGGCCGGACTTGTCCTGCTCGCGGCGGCCATGTCGCCCTCCCTGGTTCCTGAAGAAAGTGATCCTCCCGGGACCTGTGGCGCCCCCAATCTTCTGGCCCTGTTCAATCCCGTGGTTGAGGTTGACAAAACCATCACCGGTTACCCACTCTTCCATGGCCGCGAGATCCGCTCGTTGTCACCGATGAATCACATCCGCAAGGGATTGCCTCCGATGTTGTTCTTTCATGGCACCGCGGATCGACTGGCCTCCTTTGCGGCGACGGAGAAATTTGTCTCCAAAATGCGGTGGAAGCGCAACGACTGCACCCTGATCCCTTTCCAAGGGCGTGACCAGGGCTTTTACGCCTTCAACTTTGACCCGGAAGCCTACGAGGGAACATTGTACGAACTGGACCAGTTCATGGTCGGCCAAGGCTATTTGCCACCCGCCCGGGAAGGGGAAAGTGCCCGCCTGATTTCCGTGATGTAAGGTGACCGGAGAGCCTTCCGTTGCCGGGCGTTTGACCGATCCGGTCTTCCGGAAACCATGATTTACCTCGACAACAACGCCACAACCCGGATTCATCCGGAAGTCCGTCAGGCGATGGATCCCTGGCTGGGGGAGCAGTATGGGAATCCCTCGGCCAGCTATCGCTTTGGTCGGGCGGCCCGGCAGGCTCTGGAGCGGGCCCACCAACAGGTCGCCGAACTCATCGGGGCCCGTCCCGAAGAAATAGTCCTGACCAGCGGAGGGACTGAATCCGACAATACGGCGATCAATGCCGCGGTCCAATTGATGCCGGAGCGCCGACACCTTGTCATCTCCTCCGTCGAGCACAGTGCCATTGTCAAACCGGCCGCGTTTTGGGAATCGCTCGGTTATGAGGTCACCCGTTTGCCGGTCGACCGGGAAGGCTTGCTCGATCCGGATCTCCTGAGGGGCGCGGTTCGTCCCGGTGCCACGGCGCTCGTCAGTCTGATGTGGGCCAACAGTGAAACCGGGGTCACCCTGCCCGTTGCCGAGGCCGGGGAGATCGCGCAGGCGGCAGGCGCCTTGTTCCACACTGACGCAGTTCAGGGGGTGGGCAAAGTGACGGTGGACCTCTCCGCTCTTCCGATGATCGATCTGCTGTCGCTTTCCGGACACAAATTTCACGGACCCAAAGGGATCGGAGCCCTTTTTGTCAGTGGGAGGATCCGTTTCCGGCCGTTCTTGCATGGCGGGGGGCAAGAGAAGGATCGGCGTTCCGGCACCGAAAATGTTCCCGGCGCCGTGGGGTTGGGACAGGCGGCTGTTTGTGCCCGTTCCGATCTCGAGGGGGGAGTGCCAGAACAGATTGGCCGGATGCGGGATCGTTTCGAAGACCTGCTGCTGGAGACCGTGGGAGGAGCCGAACGCAACGGGAGTG
Source organism: Verrucomicrobiales bacterium (assembly GCA_020852405.1). Classification (GTDB taxonomy): domain Bacteria; phylum Verrucomicrobiota; class Verrucomicrobiia; order Verrucomicrobiales; family DEV007; genus JACKQE01. The sequence continues at coordinate 3,055 of JADZAX010000244.1, read as the reverse complement.
CCCGGCACCGGTTGCCCAACACCAGCAATTTGTATCTTCCGGGGGTGGATGCCGAAGGGCTCCAGATTCTCCTCGATGATGCCGGCATCTGTTGCTCTCCCGGATCAGCCTGTGGTTCTGGTAAGGTCAAGCCCAGCGCCGTGCTCAAGGCGATGGTGCATGGGAATGAGCGAGCCCGCTCCAGCGTGCGGTTTTCTTTTTCCGCCTTCAACACGATGGAGGAGGTGGAACTCGCCGCCCTTGCGGTGGCGAAGGCGGTCGGCAAGCTGCGGGTGCTCCTGCCCAGTGGTGGAGGTCCCGTCATTTCAAGCTGAACCGGCCCATCACCGAGAGGGGCGGATCAGCCCCCCGGCGGTGACCACGCCGGAAAGCAGGCGATCATGGGGTTCCATGGGAAGTTCGTCCGGGGGCAGGCACTGCTCCTGGAAAGCCACACCGATGGCCCGGAGTGGCTGCCCCTGGCGGGCCGTTTCACAGGCTGCGAGAAAGGTGTCGTAGTGGCCTCTTCCTTTCCCGATCCGGGCTCCCGTCTCTGGAGCAAATCCGAGTCCGGGGACGAGCACAAGTTCGATCACTGCCAGCGGGGTTCGTTGACAGCTCTCGCCGGGCTCCCGGATGCCCTGATAGCCGGCAACCAGATCGCTCTGTCCCCGCACCCGGATCGGTTCGATGTGGCCGGGGGCAGTTCCTTCGATGCGGGGCAGCACGACCCATTTGCCCGCTTCTGTCCAGCGCGTGATCAGGGCATCGAGATCGGGCTCCAGCGGCAGAGCGGCATAGAGCATGATGCAACGGGCGGCCACGATTTCGGGAAGCGTGGCCAGATGGCTGCAGATGTCTCGCGATTGCTGGTCACGTGCCTCCGGCGACATCTTTTGCAATGCCGCACGCAACCGGCGGCGGCATTCGGCTTTGGCGGAGACAAAGGACACGGGATCTATTGCGGGATTCCACGCTCCGGTGGCATCGGCTGGTATTGTGCCAAGGCGCGTGGCAGGAAGCTCTGCAATGATTTGATCCGGGTTTCGTCGAGCGGATGGGTGCTGAGGAAGGCGCGGGTGCGCTTGCTGCCCTTTTCCTCTTTGAAGTTGGCGAACCGTTTCCAGAGCTCCACCGCTTCCCGGGGGTCGTATCCGGCGCGGGCCATGTAAATCGCGCCGATCTGGTCGGCCTCCAGTTCCTGGGAACGGGAGTTCTTGCGTGAAAGAACCACGCCTGCTCCCCCGAGACCCAAACCAGTACCGATTTTGCCGCCGGTGCTCATGCCGGTTTTGCTGCCGATGACTTCTGTCAGCACCGCGACGCCGGTGGCGGTGGCGACCTGTCCGGTGATGCGCTCTCCCGCGTGGTTCGCGACGACGTGGGCCAGCTCATGGCCGATCACAGCAGCCAGGCCGGCGTCATTCTGGGCGACTTGAAAAAGACCCGTGTGGACTCCCACCTTGCCGCCCGGCAGGGCGAACGCATTCGGGGTGGGATCTTCGAACACGACAAACTCCCAATGGGCATTCTCCAAAGGCACCACCGGCGCGAGATGATCGCCCACCCGCTGCACTGCGGCATTCATGGCCGGATCCTGGGAGACAGGCTTTTCGCTTTTGATTTTTTCGAACTCATCCAGCCCCATCTGTTCCAATTCGGCCCGCTTGTCCGCAGATTGGAAAGCATTGAGCTGCTTGCGTCCGTTGTCGGGCACTGTGGTGCAGGAAACCACCGCCACCAATGCAGTGAAGGGTAGAAATACCGCCCAAAAAGATGGTTTTTGGAACATGGGAGAGAAAGGAGGGGGATTTTGGTAACTATAGCCCTTCTTACTCTCCTGAGCAAGGAGGGATCCTCCGTGGGGCCTTGGAGTGGCCCGCCGATCCTCAGGGAGCCACGTCAGCGACATAGAGGGACGAGATTCCCGCCATGAGAGGCTCGGCTCGAACCGTGTCGAACCCGGCTTCTTGGATCAGGTCGCACATCGCCTGCCCTGCCGGGAATCGCTCAATGGATTCTCCTAAATAGCGGTAGGCTTCCCGATCCCCGGCGATCCAACCTCCCAATGTCGGCAGCAACCGGTGGAGATACCAGCGATAGGCCGAACGCAGCAGAGGCCGGGTGGGAAGCGAGAAATCCAGCACCGCGAGACGTCCCCCAGGTCGGAGAACCCGCCGCATTTCTGAGAGCGCAACGCTCCAGGAGGCCATGTTGCGCAGCCCCCATGCCACCGTGACCACATCGAAAACGCCGTCCGCGAAGGGCAGGGCGAGCCCATCGGCGACCAACAGAGCGGGAAGATTCCGTTTCCGGGCCTCTTTCAGCATGGGAGCACAGAAGTCCGCTCCGACGATCTCCGCCTCCGGGCATCTCGATCGCAGGGTCGCCGCAAGGTCTCCACTGCCGGTCGCCAGGTCGAGAATGCGACGGGGGTTGATCTCGCTTGCCACCCGGGCGGTATGACGGCGCCAGAGGACATCGATCCCCAGGCTGAGGACATGGTTCGCCACGACATAGCGGGGGGCGATGGCGGAAAACGCCGAACGGACAAAAGCAGGATCTTGGTCGGACACGAGGGAGAGAACAGATACTCGAATCAGCGGTGTGGCAAGACGGAGCTGGAGGGTTGGAACAGTTTCGGGACCGTCTGAGGGTGGTTTTGCCTAATCCCCAAAGTGTGGTTGAATGGCAGTGCCCCAATTCCTGTTACCGGAGACTGGCCGGAGCGTTAAACCTGCATGGCTGCTTTTCGGGGCTGCCTCTCCGTCCCATGACCACTAATGAAACATTTTGGAGTGTCTCCGTTCCCTTCGGGGATCATGGTTTCATTGGACGCAGGCGTGAACCTTTCGCGATCTCTGTACCAATGCCAAAAGACCGCGCTTTCCTCCCTGCGGGCCTTTAAGACCATCTGCAACGCTCCCAACCCCTGAGCCATGATAGACCTGAGATCCCTGGCACCTGCCATCACCGCTTTCGCGTTCAGTCTCTGCCTCCGGGCTGAAGCACCTTTGAAATACGCGCCACCAGAACCGTCCCTGGACGTCGCCGAGCAAAAGCTGGACTGGCATGA
>JADZAX010000243.1 GCA_020852405.1 Verrucomicrobiales bacterium | reverse complement strand
TTTCCGCATCCATAACCCTGAAATCGATCGACAGATCTTTGCTGGAAGCCTTTTCGTGAGCCATGCGGATGGCCACCTCCGAAATATCGATGCCGGCGGCCTGGGTGGTTTGCCGGGCCGCATCGTAGACATACCCGTAGGGACCACAGCCGTATTCCAAAAACCTGCTCCCGGGCACTTTGGCGTCCAAAATCCCCCGGTAGAGTTCATACTCAATTTGGGCCACTGAGTAATACTTGTCGGTACACTTCCGCGTATCATCCGCAAAGACGTGGTCGTGAAACTCTCTTTCGCGGATCAAGCGTTCCTGATTCAAACAGTTTTAGTGGCAAGAATTATAGCTAATTTATATTTTTATCATAATTACTAAATTAAGCAAATTATTTCTGCACCGATCCCGGGTTCCGCGATGGCGTGATTGACGATGCGCATCCACTCTGTCACGATCCGCAAGATATTGACCAGCATGGTAAACGGATTTTCAGAGCAACGTGGGGAATTCTCCCGTCGGACTTTGCTCCGGACATCGGCCTGCGGATTCGGAGCGCTTGCCTTCCAATCTTTGCTGGCGGCGGAGCGTCCCGGGACCGGACTCTCCTCTCCCCTCTCGCCGCACCATCCCCATCACACACCCCGGGCAAAGCGGGTCATCTTTCTCTTCATGCGGGGAGGTCCTTCACAGGTCGATTCGTTCGATTACAAGCCCGCTCTTGAAAAGCGTCATGGGGAGGACCTCGGAGGAGGCCGCCGTTACTTTCAATGTCCCTGGAAATTCCGCCCCTGCGGCCAGAGCGGGCTGCCTGTCTCGGGGCTGTTTCCCCACATTGCCCGCCATGCCGATGATCTCTGTGTCATCAACAGTCTCCACACAGACAATGGCAACCACCCCCAGGCGATCCTGCAGATGAACACCGGAAGCTTCCAGTTCATCCGCCCCTCCATGGGATCGGGGGTATCCTACGGATTGGGCACGGAGAATGCCAACCTGCCCGGGTTCATCACCATCAATCCCGACTTCTCCGCTGGTGGCGCCCGCAACTATGACAGCGCTTTCCTGCCCGCCTCTTGCGGCGGAACCAAAATCGGCACCGGTGACAAGGCGGACGGAAAAGGTCCGGAACCGCTTGCCGGGGCCAGTCTTCCTTACACCAAACATCCCGCGTTGACGGTTCCGCAACAGCGCCGCCAACTCGACCTGGTGAGGTCCCTGAATGCGGAAAGGCTGGAGCACCAAGGGAGCGACGGCACGCTCGAAAGCATTCTCCAGAGCTATGAACTGGCCTTCAGAATGCAACGAGAGTTGCCCCAACTGCTGGACGTGGATCGGGAAGACTCCGCGACCAGGTCTCTCTACGGACTGGGAAATCCGGTGACGGAGAACTTTGGCCGAGCCTGCCTGATGGCCCGGCGCTTTGTGGAATCCGGAGTACGGTTCGTCCAGTTGAACCACGGGTTCTGGGATCACCACACGGACATTTTCGGTGGGATGGCGAACCACGCCGCCGAGACGGACCAACCGATCGGCGCGCTCCTGACGGATCTGAAACGCCGTGGTCTCCTTGAGGACACCCTGGTGCTCTGGGGAGGTGAATTTGGCCGCCCCCCCATCCTCAACAAAAACAATGGCCGTGACCACAACCCCGAAGGGTTCACCATGTGGATGGCCGGAGGAGGAGTCAAAGCCGGGCTGCGTTACGGGGCCACGGATGAAACCGGCCAAAAGGCCGAGCAGGACAAAGTCCATCTCCACGATCTGCATGCCACCCTCCTCCACGCTCTCGGATTGAACCACGAGCGTCTGACCTACCGGTACGGGGGACGGGATTTCCGACTGACGGACATCCACGGCACCGTCGTCCGCGATCTGCTGGCTTGACCCGCGTGGTCAGGCTTTGATGCTGAAAGCGTGGCCGAGCACATCATCCACGGTCTTAACGCCGATGATCTTGAGGTGCTTCCGGGCCGCCTCCGGAATCTCCGGCACGTCCTTCATGTTCAAGTTGGGGATCAGCACTTTGCGGATACCGCCACGCTCCGCGGCAAGGGCTTTTTCTTTTAATCCGCCGATCGGCAGAACGAGTCCGCGCAAAGTGATTTCCCCCGTCATGGCCACATGCCGGTCGAGTGGTTTGCCGGTGAAGAGGGAAGCCAGAACGGAGAACATGGCAACACCGGCCGAGGGGCCATCCTTGGGCACCGCACCCGCCGGGACATGAACGTGAACGTCGTATTTCTTGAGATCTTCGCGGTCAATCCCGAGGCCATCGGCACGGTTTCTCACCAGACTCCAGGCGGCCTGCATGGATTCTTTCATGACGTCACCGATCTGGCCGGTGAGTTGGATGCGTCCCTCACCGGGATAGCGGATCGCTTCGATGTGCAGAATCTCCCCGCCCACCGGCGTGTAGGCGAGTCCGTTGACCATGCCTGGTTGGCTGGTTTCGAGCTTGTCCTCGTGGGCATATTTGGCGGGACCCAGGGCATCGGCAAGCACCTCCGACGATACGGTGACACTTTTGCTGTCATCCTCGGCGACGCCCGCGGCCACGCTGCGGCAGACTGATCCGATTTCCCGCTCCAGATTGCGCACCCCGGCTTCGCGGGTGTAGTCACGGATGAGGCGCTTCAGCACCGGCGTGCCCCAACGGCAATGGCGGTTCTTCAGGCCGTTTTCCTTGAGCTGGCGCTTCACTAGGTAATTGCGCGCGATATGGAGTTTTTCCTCCTCCGTGTATCCAGGAATTTCGATGACTTCGAGACGATCCCGCAAGGCATGGGGCACGGGATCCAGCGTGTTGGCGGTGGCAATGAAGATGGCCTGACTGAGGTCAAATGGCACATCCAGATAGCGGTCCATGAAACTGTCATTCTGCCGGGGATCGAGGACCTCCAGCAAGGCGCTGGCCGGATCGCCCCGGAAGTCCGCGCCGATTTTGTCCACTTCGTCGAGCATGATGACCGGATTCCGCGTTCCGCAGCGCCGGATCTCCTGGATCATCCGTCCGGGCATGGAGCCGATGTAAGTGCGCCGGTGCCCCCGGATTTCTGACTCGTCCCGCATACCGCCGACACTGATGCGGATGAAGCTGCGCCCCAGGGCATCGGCAATGGACTTGCCCAGACTGGTCTTGCCGACGCCGGGAGGGCCGACCAGACAAAGGATGGGGCCGCGTCCTCCGGGGTTCAGTTTTCTCACGGCGAGATATTCCACCAGCCGTTTCTTCACCTTCTCCAAGCCATAATGATCATGCTCCAGAATTTCCCGTGCCGCCTGGAGGTCGTTCTGGTCCTCGGAGAATTTGTTCCACGGAAGATCCGCGAGAGTTTCGAGATAGGTGACGATGACGGAATGCTCGGGACTACCGGGAGGGATGAATTCCAGGCGTTTCAGTTCTTTTTCCGCCATGACCATCGCGGACTTGGGAAGCCCGGCGACGAGCAGCCGGTCGTGGAGTTCCCCGCCCTGCTCATCAGTGGGGACTTCCTCACCCAACTCCCGCTGGATGGCGCGCATCTGTTCACGCAAAAAGGCTTTCCGCTGGGCATCGCTGAATTCCGTTTCCACATCATCCCGGAGTTTCCGCTGCAGTTCTGCAATGTGGGTCTGATTGTTGACATGGCGCTGGATCATTTCGATCCGCTTTTCCACGTTCGTTTCCTCCAACATCAGTTGTTTGTCGGCGATTTCGACCGGCAGATTGGTGGCGAGGAAATCTCCCAACAACACCGGGTCGTCCATGCTGTTGATGATCTGCGACGCTTCATCCGGAATGTTCGGATTCGTCCGCACCAGATTGATCGCGGATTCCCGGAGGTTGCGCAGCAGGGCGGTCCAAACCTCGCCTTCCATCTCGGGATAGACGTTCTCCAGCACTTCGAAACGGGCTTTGAGGAAAGGCTTCACCTGGGTGAACTGGGTGAAGCGGACCCTTGCGTGAACCTGTACCAGGGCGATGACCGAATCAGCCTCCTGGCGAACCATGCGCAGCACACTGGCGATGACCCCCACGGCATAAATATCCTCAGGCAGGGGTAGATCCTTCTCGTCATCGCGCTGGGTGACGATGCCGATGGTGCGGCTCACTGACAAACTGTCCTCCAGGAGACGCCGACTCGGATCACGCTCCACTGTCAGCGGAGCGACCGTGCCGGGGAACAGGACGACTCCGCGCAAAGGCAACACCGCCAACGTTTCCGGTAGATTCTGCCTCCATTCGGCAACTTCGACTTCAGGAACCGCCGAGGCTTCCGCCACCTCTTCGACCGGAGCTGCGGTTGATTTTTTGGTGCCGCCCCCTTTGGAAGGCCTCTTCTTGGATTTGGTGCTGCTCACTGGTCTGTGACGTTACCGTCGGGAATAAAAATGCAAAAATTCGGGCTGGTGGCGGACCCTTTGATCCAGCGCATCCGCAGCCTCAGGGAAGATCCTTCAACGGGAGGACGATCCAAAGCAACCCGTTTTCCTGGCGCGCGGACACCTTTTCCGGATCCACGGCAGAACTCAGGGCCAGTTCCCGCCAGAAACGCCCATTCTCAATCTCCAAGGCCAGTACCTGGCAGCAACCACTGTCGCAGCGACCATCTTCCGGAACATGGCGTTGACCGGAAATGCGAAGCCTCCCTGGGGACACCTCAACCTCAATGTCGGGCTTGGGAACTCCGGCGAGATCGACACAAATTTCGTATCTGTCTTCGTAACGGTAGGCGTTCAGTAGTGGCACCCAGCCGCGGGAAGGACTTGTATCGGTAAAATGGAGCCCCCCCATCTGATAGGAAAGGTCGCCGGTTTTACCGACAAGGCGAATGAGTTTGACGCTGCGGGACATAGGGAAGATGGCGAAACCCGTGGAAACCACCGACCCGCTCAGCCAATATGCTCGATAACATCCGATTTCTCAAACCTGACCTTTGGCAATGCCGCATATTTGTCACCCGGCGCCCGGTATCCGGCAGGACAGAGGACCGCCGAGGTGAGCCCGCGGGGTTCCAGCCCCAGAGCTTCATCAACTTTCGAAGGAGAAAACCCCTCCATTGGACAAGTGTCGACGCCGAGCAGGGCCGCACAGGTCATGAAATTCCCCAGAGCAATGTACGCCTGGAGCTTGGCCCATCCCAGACGATCCGCCCCCCGGGGACCATGGATAATGTCCCGGGCCACGATTTCGCCAAATTTCGCCAGTGCCTCCGGAGTGGTTCCACGTGCCTCGGCCATCCGGGCCACCCAGCGGTCGACATCCGGCATACCGATCTCTCGAGGGACGGCCATGACCACGAGATGGGAACAATCCGCCACCTGACGCTGCCCGTAGGCGGCAGGAACGAGGGCTTCCCGCTGCTCCCGGTCTGTCAGGATGAGAAATCGCCAAGGCTGCATGCCATAGGAAGACGGAGTCAGGACCAGTGCCTCCTCCAAGGTTTCCCAGACGGGAGCGGCAATGCGCTGTTCCGGATTGAATTGCTTGGTCGCATAACGCCAGCGCAGCGCGGCAAGAAGGGCCTCTGGCTCGAGAATGGGTGTAAAATCAGGCATCTGAAGGACAGTTTTCGGGATGCCGGGCCATTTTGCAAGTTTTTGCACACAGGCCGGTGGTCCAGCGTAGGGTTTCAGTCAATCAACCCCCGCCTCAGGGCTTCGGAAGCCGCCTCTGTCCGGTCGGCGACCTGCAGTTTCGCCAGGATCGCCCGGAGATGGGCCTTGGCCGTGCCCAGGGAAATGTCCAAAGCCTCCGCGATCTCTGGATTGGTCAGGCCTTTGACCACCAGGTGCAGCACCCCCATTTCGCGGGGCGACAGATCGGGAGTGGAGGCTCGGTCGGCGAGCTTTCGGGCCACTTCTGCCGGCACCCAGCGGGCCCCGGCATGAACGCCCCGGATGGCGTCGGCCAATTCCTCCGGAGCGATGCTTTTCAGAACGTAGCCACTCGCGCCGACGGCAAGAGCCCGATGAATGTCTTCCTCCAGATCGGATGTGGTGACCACGAGAACACGCGACCGGGGCGAGTGTCCGAGGATCCGGCGCAGGGCCTCCAATCCCCCACCGGGCATTCGGAGATCCAGCAACGTCACGTCAGGACGGGCCGAAGCGTGGGCGGCGACGGCTTCGTCCGAAGTGGCGGCCTCCGCGATCACCTCAAGATCGCCCTCCAACTCAAAAACAGTTCTCAACCCCATGCGGACGATGGCATGATCATCGGCAAGGAGCAGTCGGATGCGGTTATTCATGTCGGCAGAGGAATCATTGCGGTCAGAGTGGTTCCCTGCCCCGGTTGAGTGTTGACTTCCAGAGCGCCCCCGAGGCGCAGGGCGCGCTCTTTCATCCCGGCGAGGCCGAAATGTCCCGTCTCAGGCCCAGGTGCGGAGCCACTGACGAACCCCGAACCATCATCCGCCACGGTCAGACGAAGCTCTCCCTCCCCAAACCGCAGCGTCACTCCGATCTGGCGGGGTGAACCATGTTTGATGGCATTGGAGACCGCCTCACGGACCAGCCGGATGCATTGGGCCATGATCTGCGCAGGCACCGGCCTTTCCGGCCCCTCGACGGAGAAGGTTACGACGGCAGACGTCGAACTGCCGGCTTCGGAACAGGCCGTTCCCAACAGCGCCGCCAACGACTGGACCTGGTCTCCGCTTGCGTGCAGGTCCCAGACCGCATCGCGGACTTCTTGACGGCCGCGGGCGATGAGTTGGTGGGCCAGGGCCACCCGATCGGCCGCCGCTTCGGGCTGGGTGGCCAGCGTGCGGCCGGCCGCGTTGAGCTGCAACCCGGCAGCAAGCAGGGTCTGCTCCAGGGTGTCATGCAGATCGCCCGCCACCCGCCGGCGGTCTGTTGCTAACCGTCGCTCCGCTTCTTCACGCCTCCCGATTTCGGCTTTCAAACGGGCATTCTTCCCCGCCATCAGGACCGCCCAAAATGCCGCCAGCAGCGCGACGGCGGCGATCACGCCCAGTGCGCCTAGCAACCGGGGCAGCGTCCACCAGGAAGGAGCTCGGACTAGTTCCACGGCCGACCCATTGGGCAGGAGCAGACTGAATTGATCCGGAGAACGGCCCAACCGCCGACGCTCTTCGGTCAGGTGAAGCGCGCAAACGCCGGTGAGGCCCAGTTCGGCCCCCGGGGAGGTCCCTTCCGGAAGCGGAAATTCTCGGGGCAGGACCGCGGTGAATGTCTCGCTGCCTGAATCCATCTCCAACAGCCTCAAATCCTCACGTTCCTGGATTTCCCGCAGATGCCCCCGCAGGGTGAAAAGCCGCCCATCGCGGTCGACGAGGCCTTTTCCAGCCAACATGGCGGCGGCATCGACTGGTGCTTCGGCGGTCGGCAGGACGTCCGGTTCGGCGGACAGCACCAATACCTCCTCCAGTTCGGTGGTGTATTCCCCCAGCACCGGAAATCCGGTCACCGTAACCCGGTCCCCAACCAGAGGAAACAGCAACCCGGTTTCATCCAACGCCCCCAGGGGAGCAGGCCGGAATCTCATGGCCCGATCCCCCTCCTGCACAACCAACAAGTGCCCCGGACGCGCCAGCGTCACCACCCCGCCGGTTTTTCTGAGCCGGGCGGGCTCATCGGGACCGCTCCAGAGTTGCAGCTCCTCCAGATTCTGGGATTGCGGTTCCCCGGGTGGCATCAAGGCTTCGATATCGTCGGTGGAGTTAACCATCAGGCTCAATCCTTGGGCTTGGCCCCGCGCATTCGTCCAGCGCACCGGCACTCCCCGGAGGCGGACCATCGTCCCTGCGGTGGGAATGCCCCGCGCTTCGTCGAAGCGGGTGATCCAGGCAGTGATCCGTCGGCTCCGCGGTCCGAAATCCAAGGCCAGACGTTGCGGGGAAATTTCCGGAGATTCCAATCGTGCCACCCGCACGATGGCATCCATCTCGACAAACCTCCCCTCACTCCCCCCCTCCCGTAGGGCAGCCATCGAAACTGCCACGGCCTCCGGAAGGGACTTCATCGGACCGGGGATGGCCACGGCCTTCTCGATGCGGAGCCCGTGGACCGACATTGCTGTCACCCCCCGCACCTCCACCTCCTGTCCCGGAGCCAGCCGGACATGCTCGGAAGGGTAGACCATAACGCCACCGGTTTCGTCGTTGAGGTTGAAATTGAAATTGGCCACAGCCGACGCCCCGGGGGCATCGCGCAGGTAGGTCACCACCCCGGTCAGTTGAACCTCCCGACCGGCGGCAGCCTCGTGAAATCCCAATTCCCGGAGAGCTCCCACCTTGGTCAGGGGAGCGGCACACAGGCCTCTCCCGGTCGAACAAAGGACGAGAAGGATGAATGAAAGCTGGAGACCCGGAGTCGACATCTGAAAAGCGGAGCTGGATCACGAAGCACCGCAATCAAGCCATTGTCCACCCGGACAATAGCACGGACAGAGAGGCGGTCCTAGATTGGCCTCATGATTTGGTTTCGCAACAAGCCCGTCGCCACAAGGCTGGCGGTTCTGTCTCCATGGGGGGCCATCTTGCTCGTGCTGGGTGGAATTTTGCTACCACCCGCCCTCAAGGCATCCCCGGATCCCATGACGGGAGCCGTGCGGGCCGAAATTTGTGAACAGGGTCTCGCAGACAAGGACGCGTGGCCAGAGGTATCCCCTCGTGCCACCGAGGCCTTCCAGATCCCGGCATTCGGCCTCGACACGCTGCCGCAGAAATATGTCGACGACGGTGTCCGGGGGACCCGACCAAGCCCTTCGTTGCTCAGGCTCAAGGCCACCGTGGCTCTCCCTGCCGGAAACCACCGGTTCATCATCCGCTCACGGAGCGCGGCCCGTCTCTCGATGGACGGCAAGGTGATTGCGGAAACTCCTTTTGCCCCGAAAAGTGGAGGGGACGGTTCCCAGGCGGGTTCTGAAATCCTGACTCCATTGGACCTTGGCAAGGGCTACCGATTTGCCCCTGCCGGGGAATACGAAAAAATCGAGAAAGTGGCGGTCGGAGCAGGCGCCCATGCTTTCACTTTTGAAGTTTTTGTGGGAGGACGGGAAGGCAACAAGCCCCGCCGGGTGGAATTGGGGGAGACTGTGGTCGCTCTTTCATGCGAAGGTCAAGCGGGATGGGAACTCCTCAGCCCCAGCGGAAAGGGAGCCGGCTACAGCGATGCCGGTTGGGAAGCCTACCGGTCACACGTGGAGTCGGCCCTGGCCCAACGCAATGCCTTAACCCGGGCGGCGCTGCGGGAAAAGCAGGCTGAGATTTGGAAGAAGCGCCGTGAGGTGGCGGCCCACTGGTTGGCGTCCACCCCGGAAACCAAAGTGCCGGCATTGCCGGAAGGCCTCACCGCAACCAGTCCGATCGACCATTTCCTGACCGCCAAGCTTCTCGAGATCAAAGCTCAAAACCATCATTCGGCCCCGGATGCGGTGGACTTTTTCCGGGATGTCCGCCCCCTCATCGAAAGCCGCTGCCTCGATTGTCATCGTGGCAAGAAGGCCAAAGGCGGGCTACAATTGGACACCTTGGCGAACGCACTCCGGGGAGGCGACAGCGGGCCGGCCATCGTTCCCGGCAAGACAGGGACCAGCGAAGTGATCCACCGCATTACTACAGACGATGCCGACGAGATCATGCCCCCCAAAGGCAAGCCCCTGACCACAGAAGAGTCGGCCATTCTGACTCATTGGATCCAGGAAGGGGCGTCCTGGCCTGAATTGCCGCTCGTCCGCGAGGAAGTCACCCCTCCGGTCGAGGACCTGGCCTTCCTCCGCCGGGTCACCCTCGACACGATCGGTCTCATCCCCACCGTGGACGAGGCCCGTCCCTTTCTCGACGATGCTTCCACCGACAAACGCTCCCGCCTCATTGACCGGCTCCTCGCGGATGACCGTTGGGCAGACCACTGGATCAGTCTCTGGTTGGACGTGCTCGCGGAAAATCCCAACATCCTCAACCCCACGCTGAACAACACCGGACCTTTCCGCTGGTGGCTTCAGGAAGCCTTGCTGGATGATCTGCCCGTCGACCGGATGGTGACCCAGTTGGTGCTGCAACGCGGGGGCGACCGCGAAGGCGGTCCGGCTGGCTTCGGGCAGGCTTCCCAGAACGATTCACCTTTTGCCGCCAAGGGCACAGTCATCAGCGCGGCCTTTCTCGGCGTGGACATGAAATGTGCCCGCTGCCACGATTCGCCCTCCGGTTCGGCCAAACAGGAGCAGCTTTTCCAGCTGGGTGCGCTGCTTGCGTCAAACCCACTGGAGGTGCCCAAAACCAGCAGCGTGGATCCCGTGAAGCTGCATGCCGGGGGACGCAAGCCACTCATTGAAGTCACCCTGATGCCGGGAACGACCGTCCAACCGGAGTGGCCCTTCCAAGAATTCGCCGATCCTTCCGTCGTCGCATCCTTGACGGCCCACCCGGAGGATAACCGGGAACGTCTTGCCGCCCTGATCACCGCACCGCAAAATGAACGTTTCGCCCAGGTTATTGCCAACCGGATCTGGCAGCGTCTGATGGGCCGGGGCATTGTCGATCCGGTCGACAACTGGGAAAAAGGCACTCCCTCGCATCCGGAATTGCTGAGATGGCTGGGAAGGGAACTCGTGCGAAACGGCTTCCAGATCAAACCGCTGGCCCGCCTGATCCTGACTTCGCAGGCCTACCAACGCTCCGTCGATCCCACCCTGCGCCAAACTGACCCGCTGCACACCGCCCCCGAGCCCCGGAGACTGAGAGCCGAGCAGGTCGTGGACTCTCTTTTCGCCGCCACCGGCAAACCATTCCGGGTCGAACCCGTCTGCCTGGATCTCAATGGACGTCGTGACACCGGAAACAGCCTTGATTTGGGACGCCCGCACCGTTCCTGGATGCTGGCCTCCCTGTCGAATGAACGGGATCGTCCCAGTCTGATGCTCCCCCGCCTGCAGGCCGTGGCAGACGTGTTGTCCGCCCTGGGATGGCGCGGGTCCCGGCAGGATCCTCTGTCGGTGCGGGATCTGGCCCCGAATGCCCTGCAGCCCGCCATTCTCGCCAATGGCTCCATGAGTGGATGGCTGACCCGGCTCAGTGATGACAATGGGTTGACGGATCTCGCTCTGAAGGCCCCCACGGTTGACGACCTGATCGACTCACTCTATCTGCGTCTTCTCACCCGGCAGCCCACCACCGAAGAAAAGGAGCGCACCACAAGCTACCTCCGGGAAGGCTTTGAAACCCGGAAAGTGGAGCATCCGCCGGAGCTGGAAATCCCCCACGTGGCGCCCGCCTTCGTCACCTGGACCAATCACCTCCTCCCGCAATCGAACACCGCCAAAGAGAAACTCGGGGAAGCAGCCCGGAAAGGCGATCCCCCCACGAACCAGCTCCAGCCCGACTGGCGCCAGCGATGCGAAGATGTCATTTGGGCTCTCATCAACTCACCAGAAATGCTCTACCGGCCATGAAACCGTCCCTCGCACGCCGTCACTTTCTCAAAATGGCCCTGGCTGCCGGCGCCCTCCCTGGAGCCGCACGATCCCTTCGCGCCACTGCCATCCCGCCCGCCAGTCTGGGCAAAGCAGAACACTGCATCTTCATCTGGCTCGGCGGAGGCATGGCCCAAGTGGACACCTTTGATCCCAAAACGATGGGCAACACCAAGGCCAAGCCTTTCGTCGCGGGGAGCTACTACCAAGCCATCGACACGTCCGTTCCGGGAATAAAAGTCACGGAACACCTCGCCCGGACCGCCGGCTGATGGAGCACGTCACGGTGGTCCGCACGGTGAACCACCGGGTGGTGGACGAACACGCCTTTGCCACCAACCTCGTCCATACGGGGCGCATGATCAGTGGGAATGTGGTTTATCCCTCGATCGGCAGCATTGTCGCCCAGCAGCGCGGCGCGGCCAATCCCGAAGTCCCCGCCTATATGCTGATCGGACTTCCCAATGTGAGCCGGGGTCCCGGATTTTTGGGAGCCAAACACGGCTTCGTTTATCTGGTCGACACCAACAGCGGTCCGGCCGGATTCACCCGTCCCGATGATGTCGGTCCCGACCGCGCCGCCCGGCGGCTCAGCCTGTTGGAGCCGCTTCAAAATCGTTTCCCAACCGATTCCATTCCGTCCGACTACCGGGCGGCCCAAGCGGAGGCCTTGCGTCTTGCCGGACCGGACTTCATGCGGCATTTCCAACTGGGGACCGAGCCCGGCAGCCTTCGTCAGCGCTATGGCGGCGAGTTCGGGCAACGCTGCCTGCTCGCCCGGCGCCTTGTGCAGTCCGGGGTACGGTTCATCGAAGTGTCCCACAATCTGAATTTCATCAACGGCACCGGATGGGACACCCACAACGCCGGACAGCTGCAGCAGCACGTGCTGATTAAAGAGTTGGACACAGCCCTCTCCGCGCTCATCGAGGATCTGGAGAAGCAGCGCCTCCTCGAAAAAACCCTCGTCGTGGTCGCCACCGAGTTCGGCCGTCCGGCAGCTTTTGACAGTGGTGGCGGACGCGGTCACCAAGGACCGGCTTTCTCGCTGGTCCTCGCTGGAGGAGGCCTGAAGCACAGCGGTGCCTTTGGCGTGACCGATGAACTGGGCAAAACCGCTCTGGAAAATCCGGTGAGCATCCCTGACTTCCACGCCACCGTCCATGCGGCGATGGGTATTGATCCCCATACGGAACTCCTCGACGGCTCCCGGCCGGTGCCG
>JADZAX010000242.1 GCA_020852405.1 Verrucomicrobiales bacterium | reverse complement strand
TCGAGCATCGGCTGATAGACCATTTCGGTGAAGGGCTTGCCGGTTTTGGGATGTTTTGCGATGGCAAGCCAGTCGGAGACGGATTTCTCAAACTCCTCGGTGGTCATGCCCGAGTGGGTGGCCATGAGCATGCCGACCAACGACTTCTCGCCGCCAGCCAGCGCGGTCTTGATGTCACCCTTGAGAACCGAGGCGAAGGGTTCCTGATTCTTCCATTCCGGGTGTTGAGGGGCCATCCGTTTGATGCTGTCAAAAACAAAGAAGGCTTGGATATACATCGGCTGCTCGCACCAGAGACAGCCGTCGTTGTCGAAGGTGGCGATGCGTTCGGCGGGGATGACAAAGTCCGGGGAACCGGCGGTGGTGACTTTCTCGACGAAGGCAATGATGGCTTTCTTCGGTGCGGTGTCGTTCCAGGATGGGAGCGGGTCGGCGGCGCGCGCAGCAGTCAGCGTGAGGAACGCGGCAACGGTGAGGATGGCAGGGGTTTTCATGGTCGTGGTCATTGGCAGGCAGGAAATCACTTTGTTTCGGGTGCGAGGAACTCGAAAGGCCTGGCTTCGGTGAATTTCTCCGCAGTATTGCCGGAGAAGATGGCGCCGCCGCTGATTTTGAGGGTGCGGACTGGCTTCCCAGCGGAGAAGTCCACCTCGCCGACATTCACCCAGAAGATGCTCGGGCTGCGGGTGGACTCGAAGTAGTAGCGCTTGTTTTTGTGATCGGACACCGTGCGCCAGAGAGTGGAGGAGATGTTTGGCTGGCCGGGGGTGCTGATGCCGAGGGGCACGGACACATTGCGGATGACCCCGAAGCAACTCGCCACGGCGTCCTCGATCTTTGCGGTCTGCGGGATGGCGTTGATGTAAAAGGAGGCGCGGGCAAAGCGGTCGGCGGCGCGGTTGGTGCCGGGCAGCATGGTGGTGCCGCCAATCTGCTTCCAGTAGGCATTGAGCGCGAGCTGCTGGTCGTAGATGGGCGAGTTCGTCATCACCTGGAACTCACGGCCATGGTGGATGACGAGCTTGCCCTTGATGTATTCAAAGATGGCCGAGTCGCCCGCGGGGTCGGAGAGGGCGAGGTGGACACTGCCGGCATGTCCATCCGGCGACATGACGGGGACGACATAGACCGGCTCCTGCTTCAGCGCTGCGACGGCCTCCGCCACGGTGGCAAAATGATCCAGCACATATTGCGCCCAGACAGAGATGCAGACGGGCTGGCGTTTCTCATCGGCGGCGGGCACCGGATACTCAGACTCGGCGAGATAGAGCAGATTCGCGACGAGGCCCTTCTCATTCATGCCGTCCGCAGTGGCGGCCTCAAAGGCGGTGGCGATGATGCTGCCGTATTGGCTCGTCCAGGTGGCGGACTTCGGCCCGCAAGCGCCGTCGCGCTTCATGCCGCGTGGAAAAAGCCAGAGATTGCTGCCGAGATCGGTCGCCCAGTCCATGCTACGGACGGTAATGATCGTATCCTCCGGGCCGAGATAAACGGCGCGGGAACAGGCGGACGCATGAGGCCCGGAAAGGATCTGCAGGCCGCACAGGATGGTGGAAAGGATGATCTTTGATTTCATGAATTGGGTTGTTCTAACGGGATGGAAGCACAATCATTTAACCGGCTGCGCCTCCGGCAGCTTCCATGCGCCATCAAGGATCTCTTTCCTTGGGCGGTAGAGGCGGACGGTGTAGTTCCAGCCGGGAGTGATCGCCAGATAGTTCTTTACGGTCCTGGCATCGCCGCCGAACTGGATGGTGACCGAGCCGTCGGCGTCCGGGCTGGCAGTGAAGTTGTTCAGTGCGTAGGCCTTCTGTTCGTTCTCGAACATGAATCCCTTCGCGTCATACACGGTGATGGACCAGAAACCGTCCACCGGAACATCCTTCAACGTGAGAGTGTGGACGGTCTGGCCGTCGTTGGCCTTGGGATAGACCATGCTGTAGAAGGCATCCTCCGGCGGATTGAGCCCCCAGCCGGTCGCGGTGGCCAGAAGATGGAAAGTCGGGTCCACCTCGCAAGCCTTGCCCATGCGCCGCTCGGTGGTGACGCCCGACATTCCCGACAACTGGGCCAACAGTTCCCTGACTTTGTCGCGGGAGGCGGCGTCCCACTGTGGAATCTCAAACGTCCCCGCCGCCGCCTGCTCCACCTTGATCTGGTCCTGCAGAGCATGGGCGATTTTCAGATCCTCCGCCCGGCTGGCATCAATGAGGGTGCGAACGGCGGCCATGACGTAGCGCGTGCCGACGTTCTCCTTCGTCAGGGTGAGCGTGCAGGGCGCATATCCCACCATGGGAGCGAAGTGATCCTCGCTGATCACTAGCAGGGACATGAAACGCTGCTTTGTCTCCGGCAGCGTGATGGTGACCGGCCCGGCATCGAGGTCAAAAACCGCCGCGCTGTAAAGCGTGTCCCGGTTCATGCGCACGACGGTCTGTCTATCAATCGGGGTGGGCACGCGGAAATGGAAGAGCTTCGCGAAGCCGCCCATCTTCACCATGTTGTCGAAATACATGTCGGATTCGGCACGACTGAAGTTCTTCACGGTCACTGGCACAGGATCGGCCTGGGTTTGTGCGGCAATGGCAAGCAGGGCAGTGGTGATTAATAAATGGAATTTCATGGTGGGAGTGATGGATTGGTTGAGGCTGGCAGAATGGCTGGCCCGGATCATTTCGTCATCTGCTTTTCCATGGGGGCGGGCACACCCATTTCGCGGTCCGCCTGGTCCTCAAACGCGCGTTTCTGCCTGGCGACGAAGCGCCGGTATTCCTCAGAATTGATCCACGCCTTCACGCCCTCGGTGGCGGCCCGCTGTTTCTTTTCCTCAAGGCCGAACCATTCGCAGTGAGAGCCGAGAAAGATGTCGGGCTTCAGCATCTCCAGTCGATGATGCGTGCGGCGGTAGTCTTCGGTGATGCCGGGATAGGAGGGATTCTTTGCCACGCGGTAGCCAGGATTGAATCCGCCGCCGTCGGGCCATGCCACGGTGAGTGAGCGGCCATCGGCGACGATGTTGGCCACCCAGGTCGTCGCGCCGCGCGTATGGCCCGGCGTGTGGTGCGCGGTGAGCCGCACCTCGCCCATGATGACCGTATCTCCATCGCGCAAGATGCGGTCCACCTTGCACGGCGGGAAACCCATCACCTTCCAATCCCAGCCGTAGTGGAAGTCATCTTTCCCGCCATCCTCGATGGCCTGCACGTCCTCGCGCATGATGGCGACCTGCGCACCCGTCAACTCTTTGAGGTAGGCGAGAGCACCCGCGTGATCCGAGTGCGCGTGGCCGTTGATGAGCAGCTTTGTGTCCTCCGGCTTGAAGCCGAGCTTCTTGATGGAATCAACAATCATCGGTCCAGAAGAGGGCATGCCGGTGTTGAAGAGAATGTTGCCTTCCGAGGTGACGAAAAGATACGAGCCGAGACCTTTCGTGCCGACGAAGTGAAGCGGTCCGGCGATCTTCACCGGCTCCTCGGGCTCCTCCCACTTCAACGCCTTCCCCGCCAGCCGCAGGAAGAGCTTGTTATCTTTCGCGAGGTCTTCCTTGGTGATGTTCGTCGGCACCTCCTGCCCATTGCTGGTGCTGACCCATGAGACCGCGAACGCGGCGAGGAGGTTATGTGCGCGGGCGGCTTTCATGGTGGCGTGCATTTAGTGCCTCGATGCATTCAAATGCCATGCTTTGAGTTTTTTCGCCGCCGTGCCGAAGGGGCCGAGCTGATAGACGGCGG
Source organism: Verrucomicrobiales bacterium (assembly GCA_020852405.1). Classification (GTDB taxonomy): domain Bacteria; phylum Verrucomicrobiota; class Verrucomicrobiia; order Verrucomicrobiales; family DEV007; genus JACKQE01. Next base: position 11,434 of record JADZAX010000242.1, on the reverse strand, counting down.
CTCCGGCGGGCGAGAAGGTGAACGGTGCAAATGGTTCTGCAAGCATCTGGTCAAGGTAGGCTTTCGGGGCGACGCCGGTGGAGACGTGCGGATTGAAGTTCTCACCGGACATCTTGGGCACAAACGTCGAGACGTATTGGATGAGGGCCGCATCGTTGGAGGGGTCGGTGTGCGGTGCGGTGAACGCGCCGATGGGGCCGGTTTCCGCGAGGAACGGTTTCACGGCGGCGATGATGTCGGCCTGAAGTTTGAGGATTTCCGGTGTCGGCTTGGCGCAGATGCCCGCGACTCCTTCCTGGCCTGCCGGAGCATAGTAGTATTTGAAGGCTACCAACTTCATGGCGGTGACATTCGCACTGGCGAGCACCTTTCCGGCGGCGGCGTAGAGCTTGTCGAGGTCGGCGGTGCGGGCGAAGCACTGGAGCATCGTGATGTGTGGCGTGTGGGTGGCATCAAGGGAGAAGCCGGTGGGGTGGACTTTGAGCAGGCGGGCGTTGTTCTCGGCGGCTTGGCCAAGCATCCTGGCATCCGGCTCCAGGAGGATGTCAATGGCACTGACTGGGCTGTCCGCAGCCTGGAGGGAGACGGTCATGGCAATCAGTGCCAGGACGCGCGCGACAGTAAGTTTCATCGTCATGTCGATTTTGTGGTTTTGGTTGAGGGCAGAAGATTCAGGTTATTTGACGGAGCCACGCATGACTTCCAGCAATGGCCCAGTGCGCGAGCCGGACGGCGGCTTGGCACCGACGATAGCGGACAAAGTGGGGGCTACGTCCACGGTTTCGATGGGACGATAAACGCGTTGTCCAGTCAGATTGCCACCGGCGAAGACGACGGGCACAAAGGTATCATAGCGCCATGGCGCGCCGTGCGTGCAGGCCACGATCAAGCCATCGAAATCATTGATGAAACAATGCGGTTCAAAAACGAGGAAGATGTCGCCGGAGCGTCGTGGGTTGAAGTTGCGCAGAACGGACTGAATGAGGGGCGTGTTCGGCACCTTGCCTTCATTGAGAGCCGTGCTGGAGATGGCCATGCTCACGCCCTCAAATTTCACAAGCTCTTTTACAACCGCCTTTTCAACCACGGCTGCATCGAGACCTTTCTCCCGAATAACCTCGCGATTGAGATACACGTAAGGCTGGCGGAAGGACTGGATGAGTTCCTGGCCGATGCCAAACTTCTCCTTGAGAGAGCTGATGGTAGGCGACTTGTCCCACTTCTCGGTAGCGATGTATTTAGCTTCGATGCCGAGCGCGTTCAGATAGCCTGGTGCTTCAGGGCCGCCGTGGTCGGCAGACAACACGATGACCACGTTCTTCAAACCGATGCGCTTGTCCACATAGGCGAACAAGTCCGCGAGCGTGCGGTCAAGGCGCAACTGATTGTCTTCCGCCTCCAGGCTGGACGGGCTGAAGATATGCCCGACGTAATCGGTCGAGGAGAAACTGATGGAAAGATAATCGGTGACTTCATCCTCACCGATTTTTTCAGCATCCATGAGCGCCTTCGCGAAGGCCAGTGTGAGTTCATCACCGGCAGGACTCAGGGTCAGGAAGGTCGTGAAGTATGTGCCTGTGACCGGCCCGTAAGCGTGCGGGAAAATCCGACCATAACCTGGCATGGCCGTCTCCCAGGGTTTGTCATCCGCATCGCCAAAGAGATACGTGGACTTCTCGTGCATCAGCTCCCACGACTTGTCGGCATAGGCGGCGGGCAGCTTCTGCTTGTTGAAGGCATCCACCCAGGCCGGATAGCGGTCGTAGTAATTCGAACTGGTGACGAACTCGCCGGATGCTTTGGAAAACCAAAACGCCTTGCCCGCGTGCCCTGCCATGGACACCGCACCGCGATCCTTCACGGAGACGCCGAAGATCTTCGCGCGGCCTCCGGTGTGAATCGCTAGTTCATCGCTGAAAGTCGAACCGAGGATGGCGGCGGGTGAACGTCCATCTGACTTGGCGATCTTCTGCGTCGGATCAATCTCCGTGGCTTTGTTCACACCTGATCCAGGCGTGAGGGTGTGATACTTCGGATCTTCGATATTGTAAGTGAGCGAGCCCGTCAGGCGATCCAGCCACACATTCCCGATCATGCCATGGACCGCAGGGTCCGCGCCAGTGGCGAGCGTGGTATGCCCCACAATGGTCTCCGTGTTCGCGTGGGCGTGATGGGCATCTGCATACCAGATGCCGTGATCCATCAGATATCGCCAACCACCTTGGCCCATGTGCTTGGCGTAGCGCCCTGGCAAATCGCCGCGCAACTGGTCCACGGTGATTTGCAACACAAGACGCGGCGCAGGCTCGGCGGCGCGGGTGTTGGTTGCCGTGGAAGCCAGCGCGCAAACGAGCGCAGTGACGAGGAGGCTTTGTATCTGTTGGGTTTTCATGTTCGCGGGTTTCAGAAAGTGAACAGGAGCAAACGGAGGTAACGGAGATTGATTGGTTCTCGGTTTCCTCGGTTGCTCCTCTAGAAAAATGGGCCACACCCGGATGGAACAGGTGGAGCCCAGTGGTTTGAATTAGCTAGTGAGGCAATGCGAGTTACTTGCTGGCCTTGCCTGCCTCTTCCATTTGCTTCTGCATCTTCGTCAGGTTGAACGAACCGGCCGTCTGGCTGGGCGGGAAGTCCTTGAAGGTCGTGAGGAACTTCGCGACCACGTCCGTGGCCGGTGTGATGGCGAAGACGCGATCGATCCACCAATCGTTGTAGGTGTTTGAGTTGTGCTGGGCACGTTCGAGCGGATCGCGGCGCAGGTTGAAAAGCAGCGGGGCGCGCAGCTCGACGAAAGGCTCGCGCCAGAGGGCCATGGTCTCGGAACGGTTTTCCATATAGACGACCTTCCAGTCACCAACGCGGGCGGCGACGATTTCGCCGATGTCGTTCACATAGATGAACTCCTTGCGGGGCGACTCCTTGGTCTTGCCGCTGAGGTAGTCGAGCAGGTTGTAGCTGTCGAGGTGGTTCTTGTAGGTGCGGCCATTGAGTTCCACGCCCTTGAGGAGCTTGTCGCTGATGTCCGGCGCACCTGCGACGGCGGCGAAGGTGGTCAGCCAGTCTTCGTGGGCGACAATGCCGTTGAGCGTTTCGCCCTTGAGGAAGTGACCAGGCCAGCGCACGAAGCAGGAGACACGATAGGCACCTTCCCAGTTCGTGTTCTTTTCACTGCGGAACTGGGTGGTGCCAGCATCGGGCCAGGAGTTGTAATGCACGCCGTTGTCAGTGGAATACTGGACAATGGTGTCATTGGCGAGGCCGAGGTCATCAATGAGTTTGAGCAGTTCACCGACGTGCATGTCGTGCTCGACCATGCCATCGCTGTATTCGTCCTGACCGGAGATGCCACGATGTTCTTTCTTCACATGGGTGCGGAAGTGCATGCGGGTGCCGTTCCACCAGCAGAAGAAGGGTTTGCCCTCTTTGTTCTGGCGGGTGATGAACTCCTTCGCCGCAGCGACGGTTTCATCATCAATGGTCTCCATGCGCTTCTTGTCGAGCGGGCCGGTGTTCTCGATAGTTTGGCCGCCCTTGCCGTCGGCCTTGCATTTCATCACGCCGCGTGGGCCGTATTTTTTCCGGAACTCAGGGTCTTTCGGGTAGTCGAGATTTTCCGGCTCTTCCTCGGCATTGAGGTGGTAGAGGTTGCCGAGGAACTCATCGAAGCCGTGCATCGTTGGCAAATGCTCGTCGCGGTCACCCTGGTGGTTTTTGCCGAACTGGCCGGTGGCGTAGCCCTGGGCTTTAAGCACCGTGGCCATGGTCACATCCGTCTTTTGCCAGCCTTCCTTCGCGCTGGGCAGTCCGACCTTCAACATGCCGTTACGGAGGGGACAGGAGCCGCCGATGAAGGCCGCGCGCCCCGCCGTGCAGCTCTGCTGCGCATAGTAGTCGGTGAAGGCCACGCCCTCCTTGGCGACGCGGTCAATATTCGGCGTCTGGTAGCCCATCATGCCACGGCTGTTGTGGCTGATGTTCTGGTTGCCGATGTCGTCGCCCCAGATGACGAGGATGTTGGGTTTCTTTTCCTGGGCTTGGGCGGTGGTCAGGACGCTGAGCGCCAACCCGGATGCCAGGGCCCATAGTGTGAGGGTGGTGGTTTTCATTGGATAACTGGGTTCATTGGTAAAAAACAGGACGCACCCTGGTTTGCAAGAGTGCGTCCCGGCGGGATTTTCAAGACAGCAGATGAGGTGTGCTCATTGTTTGCCGGCATTGTTGGTGACAGCTTTCATCACGTTGTCGAGATTAAAACTGCCCGGTTTTTGTCGCGGGGGGAACTCTTTGAAGCTCTGCAGCCATTGGCCCACATAGGCTCCTGCTGGCGCGAACGCAAACATGTGGTCGACGAAGAAGCGCTGATAGCCCATGGCATGCTCGTCCCTGGCGCGTTCGAAGGGGTCTGCGCGAAGGTCGGTGAGGAGCGGGGCCCGCAAGACTGAGAAAGGCTGGATCCAAACCTCCAAGCCGTGGGCTTTCTGTTCCAGGAAGGTGATCTTGAATTTATCGTAGCGCAGGGCCGCGACGCTGCCGTCGTCGGTCCAGTAGATGAATTCCTTGCGAGGCCATTCGGCCTCGCCACGGAGAGCGGGCCCGAGATCGTAGCCGTCGAGATGAACCTTGTAAGTCATGTCGCCGATGGTGCGGCCTTTGAGAAGGTCTTCTTTGGCGGTGGTGTCACCGGCAGCGGCGACAAGTGTCGAGAGCATGTCTTCATGGGCGCCAATGTTGTTGATGATGGTGCCGGGTTTGATGGTGCCGGGCCACTTGATCATGCACGGCACGCGGTAACCGCCTTCCCAGTTGGTGTTCTTTTCGCCCTTGAACATGGTGGTGCCGCCATCGGGCCAGGTGAAGGTCTCGGCGCCGTTGTCCGTGGAATACATGACAATAGTGTTTTCATCGAGGCCGAGTTCCTTGATTTTGGCGAGAACTTGCCCGACGTGGCCGTCGTGCTCCACCATCCCATCGGCGTAAATGCCCATACCGGTCTTGCCGGCCGACTCCGGCTTGAGATGGGTATTGATGTGCATTCGGGTGGAGTTCCACCAGAGAAAGAAGGGTTTCTCGGCCTTGGCGGCACGATCCATGAAGTCGAGGGCCTTGGTGTTGACTTCTTCGTCAATGGTTTCCATGCGCTTCTTGGTGAGCGGGCCGGTGTCTTCGACCTTGCCGTTGGCAAAGCTGTGGATCACGCCCCGGGGGCCGAATTTTTTCTTGAATTCCGGGTTTTTGGGATAGTCGGGCTGCTCCGGTTCCTCTTCCGCGTTGAGGTGGTAAAGGTTGCCGACGAACTCATCGAAGCCGTGTTGGGTGGGGAGCATTTCATCGCGGTCTCCGAGGTGGTTCTTGCCGAACTGTCCGGTCATATAGCCGCGGGCCTTGAGGAGAGTGGCAATCGTGGGGTCCTCTTTCTTCATGCCTTCCGGAGCTCCGGGCAGGCCGACTTTGGTGAGGCCGGTGCGCATCGGCGACTGGCCGGTGATGAAGGCGGCACGACCGGCGGTGCAGCTTTGCTGGCCATACCAGTCGGTGAAGAGGGCGCCTTCCTTGGCGATGCTGTCAATGTTTGGCGTCTTGTAGCCCATCATGCCCAGGTTGTAGGCGCTGATATTGAACTGGCCAATGTCGTCGCCCCAGATCACAACAATGTTGGGCTTTTTGGCGGTCTGGCCCGAAGCGGTCGCCACGAGGCAAAGGCATGCAAAGATGGATGAGATGACTGATTTCATGACTTTTAGGATCGATTGACGTGCGAAAGGCACAACTGCCTACTTCGCCAAATTAAACGCCCATGGCAGGATTGCGCTATCCATTTTCCGAAATTGGATGGCTGTGTTACGGTACAAAATTGTTGCAGTAATCATGGAAGCGGCTGACTCCCAATTTCGAGAACTCCGATTGCTGGAAATTGATCCTGAGCAATTGCGGGATGTGATTGCCGGGGGAAATCTGGAACAGACCATTCTTGACTCCGGAGCTTCTTGTTCGGTTGGTTTGTATCACTGGAGCACCGATGGGTTTCAGCTCAACCAGGGTCGGTATTCGTTTCCGGTGGTTGCCCGGGGGCAATTCCCCAAGGGACAAATCTGCCTCGGAATGGTGCGTGAGTTGAGGAGTCCCATCTGGATCAATGGACACGGCGTGACGCGGGACCACCTGCAACTCTATGCGGAAGACGCGGAGATCTTTTACCGGGCAGGACCCCGGGTGACATGGACTGCCATTGTCGTGGACCGTCAAGCCCTCCAAGCGGCGGCTCTATCCCTGCTCGGTCATCCTCTGAGGTTTCCGCGTTCAGGAGTAGAGAACCTGGTTCCTGATCCCTATTTGTTCGACTGCCTGGAACAAACCATCAAGCGTTCTATCCGGGAACTTTGTGGAGATCTCGAAACTGTCCGGCAATGGCGCGACGCGATCCTCGCCGCCGGTGTTGCAGCCATTGCCAGTGCCGACCCCCGTTTTTCAAGGGAAATGAGCCAGCGGGCCCGTTACCGGGCAGAGGTGATTTCCCGGGCCGACCGTTTCCTTCGCGCCAATCTTGGCGGACGCTTCACCAGTGAGCGGCTCTGCCAATGGGTGGGCATGTCGGAGAGGAACCTGCAGATCCATTTCAAGGAGGCCTTGGGGATGAGTCCCAAGCAGTGGCAGCAACGGTTGGCTCTGAATCGTGCCCGGCAGCTCCTGAGAAAGCATTCTCCAGAAAGCAGCCTGGTGTCCAACGTCGCGCTGCACTGCGGTTTTGAGCACTTCGGCAGATTTGCCAAATCCTACCGTGAATTGTTCGGAGAATCCCCCTCCCACACCGTTGCGAGGATGGTCGCCAGGGGGTGAGGGAGGCCTGTGCCTGGCCTCATTCAGAAATCATACCGGAATCCAACGTATGGCCCCTTGGTGGCCATGTCGTAGACGAACCCCCCGGAGCGGTAGTCCATGCTGAAGTAACGGTATCCCAATTCCAAGGCGGAGTGTTGGGTGAGGTCCACCCCCAGCGCGCCGAAAAGATTCAAAGTGAGGTCGGAACTCACTCCGAAACCACCCACATCGCCTCGGGCAAGGAGGTAGCCGTGTTCCCACAATTGGCAGCGTCCGCGGAAGCCAACGAAGGGATCCACCCACGATTTGGAAGCAGACAACGGATCATTGGGAATCCGGTCTTTGATCTGCTTTTCAATGGCCTTGGCCAATTTCGCCTCGACCTTGGCAAGTTTGCGCTCCAGTTCCCGCCGGATGCGAGCCCTTGCCTCTGCCACAGCCTCCGACGCCCTGGCCCGGGCTGCTTCCAGTTCGGCATCGACCTTGGCGTTGACGTAATCTCGCAGGATGTCCCGGATCGCTCCACCCCCCGCGATGCCGGTTCCATAGCCAGGATCGCCGGCGCCCACACCCTGGTCGATCAGGTCGCGGATGCGATCGCGGACGTCATCGACCCGCTCGGAGACCCGGCCTTTCAAGTCATCGACAGCTTTGGCCTTCAGGTCGGCCGCCTTGTCGGTGAGGCGGTCCACCAGAGCCGGGAGCCGCCGGGCTACTTCGTCCCGAGCTGCCGTCGTGGCCCTGTCCACGATGCGGGCGCTGAGGTTTTCGCTCACGGTTCTCGCTCCGGCGGGATCGACGGTCAAGGAAAGCTCGGTATTCAGGTAGATCATGCGGGCTCCGGCGATGAACTCGATCCAAGCGCGGTCATTTTCAAAAAACCGGTAGGTGAGGGTGCCTTCGGCAAGAACCTGTTCGAGACTGACCGAGACATTCGAGAGCAGCGGTCCCGGAGGGCTGCCCCCAACTGAAGCCTTCAAATACAACCCATCGATGATGAAGCCCAGTTTGCCCTTGCGGGCTTCGATCGTGCCCGCCCCGATCATGTCCAGATTTGCGAGCAGATCACGGAAGCTGGCTGAGACGTTGGTTTCCAGTCCCTTGATTCCAACGGTTCCAGCGGTGCCGGCGAGCCAGCCGGGCATGATGAAGGAGACCTCGAAGTCCGAGGGCTGGGTAGCGAGGACGGCCTGGTCTCCCATGGGTTCCGTTGCCATCTCGCCGGCCTTGGAAAGAGGGCCGATGGCCAATAGCGCAACCAAGAGGACTCGAAAGGATGAGCGCATGAATTTCAGTGGGAAAGGAGAGTTGGGACCAAAGCGATAATCGGACGGATGATATGTCGGTTATTTTGACTTTGTCAATTCCGTTCCCCGGGAGTCCTTCTCCCGATTGGGCTCCGGCCAAGCATGGCGGTGGTCCGATCCTGCTCAAAAGCTGTTGCCAACGGTCGGGCTTCGCGGCTATCCATGATGACGGCATTGCCTCCCCGGGGCCCGTTCTGAAGCTGTTATTTATGGACCCATTCCTCAATCCAAGTGTGCCGCGAAGGGGCTGGGGTGTGGGGTCTGTCCAGACCTCACGGGCGCTGGGTTTCGGCGCCCTGCTGTTCTTGACTGGTTGCGGAGAGGAAATGGAACGGCTCCGCTCCGAGAATGCCACGCTCCAGGCGCGAGTGGTGGAGCTGGAAATCCAGAACCGCGAGGCGGATGATCTCGCCCAGGTCTCCCAGGAAAATACCGGGGAACTGCAGCGGATCATCGATCTCGGCCAGATCGCTGCGGAAGAAACGCGGGGCCAGGTGAACCGGATGGAGGTCGAAGTGGCCGCCCTGAAGAAGGAGCGAGACCAGGTGCTGGATGAGTATGCCCGGCTCGAGGAAGCGATCTCGCCGCAAGTGGTGCTGATCGAGTTGCTCCGGAGACATTTCCGCAAGACGATGGCGGGGACCGAGCTGGGAGATCTGACCCTGCGGGACGGCACCATGCTGCAGGGGGCGGTCATTGCCGAGATCCAGGACGATGAGAAAATCAGATTGCGGCACGGTTCCGGGGTGGGTGTTTACGAGATCACGGATCTCCCTGAAGCGGCTCGTCGGACCCTGCTGCATGCCCCTGATGTCGCCCAGATCAAAGTTGATCCGAAGGCGCTCCTGGCAGGCCGGCCTTTGACCACTCCGGGGATGGATGAAACGGCGTTGCAAGCCAGGGCGCAGGCCCTTGCAGAGCAGCGGGCTGCGGCATTGGAAGCCAGGAAGCAGGCTGAGTTGGAAAAGTTGCGCCAGCAGACCGAGGCGAAAATCAAGGATCTGCAGAAGCAGAGAGACACAGCGAAACTTTCTTTGCGGGCCGTGGACCGCGCCCGGTCGAGCCAGTCATCTGTATTTGCCCGTCAGGGAAAGATCAGGACTTCTCCGGTCGACCGGGCCAAAGCGATGGAGAAATTCGACAAACAGCGCAATCAGATCGAAGCTTCCCTTCTCCTCTATGAATCCCAGATCAAGGATCTGCAGGCGACCCTGGCTGGCCTGGCTCCCTGATCGATGCCTCTTCCCGCTCCTGTTGCATGAAAAACATTATTCTCGCCGCCTGTGCGCTGAATCAAACGCCGCTCGCCTGGCGTCACAATTTGGGAAATGTCCGCGCCGCGTTGCAGGAAGCCCGTGAGGCGGGGGCCGCTCTGGTCTGTCTCCCGGAGCTGTGCCTGACCGGCTATGGCTGCGAGGATGCCTTCCTTTCTCCCAACACCCATGAACGGGCCTGGCAGAGCCTGCGGGAGGCGCTCCCGGAGACCCGGGGAATGGTGGTTTCTTTCGGGTTGCCGGTGTTCCACCACAACACGGTGTTCGATGCGGCGGCACTGGCCGTGGACGGCCGCCTCGTGGCCCTGGTCTGCAAACGGCACCTCGCCGGTGACGGGCTGCATTACGAACCCCGCTGGTTCAAGCCCTGGCCGGTCGGGGTGCGGGACACCTTTGCCGCGCCGGACAATGGCGAGGAAATCCCGATCGGTGACCTGATTGTCGACGTCGGTGGTGTCCGGGTGGGTTTCGAGATCTGCGAGGACGCCTGGGTGGCCCGGCGTCCCGGGGCGGAACTGTCGGCGCAGGCCGTGGATGTCATTCTCAATCCCAGTGCGAGTCATTTTGCCTTCGACAAGCGGGAGATCCGGCGCCGTTTCGTGCTCGAAGGCTCCCGGGCCTTCGGGGTGGCCTATGTCTACTCCAATCTGCTGGGAAATGAGGCCGGTCGGGCGATTTACGATGGCCAAACCATGATCGCCGCAGGAGGCACCATGATGGGGGAGGGACCGCGTTTTTCCTTCCGGGAGCACGTCGTCACCACCGCGCAGGTCGATCTTTCGCTGACCCGGTTGGCCCAATCGAAGACCACGAGCCACCGCATTCACCTGCCAGGGCGCGATCATCCGTTGCTGGTCCGGACCACCTTCGATTGGCCGGAAGTGGGACCCTGCAAGCACCAGGATTTGGTCATGGAAGATTGGGAAACTTCGTTCTCATTGAAGGAGGAGGAATTCACCCGGGCCGAGGCGCTGGCCTTGCACGACTACCTGCGCAAAAGTCGTGCCCATGGATTTTCGCTCTCCCTCAGTGGCGGAGCAGACTCGGCCGCAGTCGCCTGTCTGGTGCACTTCATGGTCCGGCAGTCCTTGGAACAGTTGGGGGAGGAGATGTTCCGGGCGCGGTTTCCCTTCCTGAAACCCGGTGGCTCCACCCCTCAGGGACTGACTCGGCAGTTGCTCCTCACCGCTTACCAGGCGACCGGCAACAGTGGAGCCGTGACCCGGGAGGCCGCGGCGACGGTGGCCCGGGCGGTGGGATCCCATCATCTGGAACTGGACGTGTCCGGTCTGCACGAAGGCTATGTCGCCATGGTTAGTGAGGCTCTTGGCCGCACCCTGACCTGGGAACAGGACGATGTGGCCCTGCAGAACATTCAAGCGAGGGTGCGATCACCCGGTATCTGGATGCTGACGAATGTGACCAACACCCTGCTCCTATCAACGAGCAACCGCAGCGAAGCGGCCGTGGGCTACGCCACCATGGATGGCGACACTTCGGGATCCTTGGCCCCCATCGCGGGGATCGACAAAGCCTGGTTGAGGAACTGGCTGCAATGGGTCGAGACCGACGGTCCGGACGGACAGTGTTTGCCGGCGCTGCGGGCGGTGAATGTGCAGCAACCCACCGCCGAATTGCGGCCGGCCGCGGCGACCCAGACGGATGAGGAAGACCTTATGCCCTACCCGTTGCTGGATGCCATTGAGCGGGCCGCCATCCGTGACAAGCAGGGGCCGGCGGCGGTCCTGAGCCGGATGCGGGTGGTGTTTCCCCAGTATCCAACCGAACAATTGACCGGTTGGGTGAAACGCTTTTTCCGGCTCTGGTCCCGCAACCAATGGAAGCGGGAACGGTATGCCCCGAGTTTCCATCTCGACGACGAAAACCTCGATCCGAAAACATGGTGCCGCTGGCCCATTCTGAGCGGAGGCTTCGAGGAAGAACTGGCCGGATTGTGATCGTCGCGGCTCCGGAGGCTGCCAACATTGGACCCGCTTGGTGATGCTGACCCAGGAAATACTCAGAAAAAAACGGGAT
>JADZAX010000241.1 GCA_020852405.1 Verrucomicrobiales bacterium | reverse complement strand
CTTTCTCCATCGCTTCCTGGGACGCGGAGATCTTGCCTTCGAGTCCGGCGAGATGCAGGAGTTGCGGCAGATTGGCTTCTGCGACCTCGCGACCGACCCGGATGTATTCCGCATGGTTGTTGTAGTCGTGCCATTTCGGATCGGCCACCACGGGCCGAAGCAGGATCGAGGCATGGCGGGCACTGCGTTCCACCAGCCGCATCTGTGATCCCATGGCGGCGCCGCGCAACAGGTCGAGGAGGTTGCCGGGAGAGAAGTAGTTCATGTGCTGGTTCAGGCAGCACAGGGGGCGCTTCCAGACCGGCAGTTCCTCACAGGGAGGTCGCTTGCTCCGTGACCGCATCAGTTCCTCCGGTGTCGGCAGCACACTGACCGCGATGATTCCGTCCAGGGGTTCGGCTTCCGAGAGGACTTCCACCGGCAGTGGCTCGGCGACACCTCCGTCGACGTATTCGATGCCTTCCTTCACATAGGGAACGAAGACCCCGGGAATGGCGATGCTGGCCATGATCGCCGAGACGAGATCCCCTTCCTGGAAAACCTTCAGGGCGTAGCTCTGCAGTTCGGTGCCAACGATGTAGGTCGGCCGCCGCAGGTCGGCAAAGGTCACGCTATCGAGCGAGCGCCGCAGCCGGGACTCGATCCGCTCTCCCCGGGTGAATCCGCGCCGCGGCGGAAAATTCGGCGCGAGCAGGGAAAACATGTCGCCCGTGGTGTTGATTTCGCCGGCAAGCTCTCCCAGCTTCTTGCCATCATAGCCCGCGGACCAGAGCCCCGCGACATAGGCACCCATGCTGGTGCCCGCCACGGCGGCGATTTCGATGCCGTTTTCCTCGAGCACCTGGATGATCCCGATGTGGGCCAGTCCTTTGGCTCCGCCGGAGGAAAGCGCCAGTCCAATCCGGGGGCGCCGCGGGGCGGCCACTGCGGTGGGTGAGACCGCATCCTGCCGTCCGGCGCGCTGCCAAGGGAACCAGGATTTGCGCTGGGTTTTGCCACGCAGTTTGCTGAAGATCACGTCCATGAATCCTACGCGCCCTCCCCCCGAATCTCCGTTGGCAGTTGGTGGCGCTGTCGTCATGGGGTTCGGGTTTCCGGCTCGTCCTCGCTCTGGGTTGCCCCCGGCGGTGGGATCGTCCGGGGAGGTTTCGCTAGGTGTTTCCATTGTTTTGGACGTCGGAGAAGGGCGATTCGTTCACCAAAATCGTCCGCATTGTCCAAGAAAAATGGCCAAAAGGAAAGACAAACCCCCCGGCGTGGCAGCACGCCCGGTGGCACCGGGAAAACGGGAACGCGGTTTCCGGGACTCCGGAACCGGCTTATTTCTTCGCGGCCGACTTTTTCGCCGGGACCGTTCCGGTGGTCTCGACCGCAGGAGCCGCGCCTTCGGGGAACTTCAACTGGGGCAGCATTTTCTCCAGTGTCTTCGGTCCGATGCCTTTGACCTTCAAGAGGTCGTCCGGCTTGCCATAAGGCCGTCCGGAAATGATCGCCTTCGCCGTTTCTGGTCCTATCCCGGGGAGCTTTTCCAATTGGGCCGCCGACGCCTTGTTCACATCCATCGGTCCTTTGGCCATGCGGCTTCCCGCAAAGAGCACCAGTCCGATGATGGCAAAGACCACGATCGCGCCCAGCAGGAGGAGCCGCTGCCGTTTGTCTCCGGTCGCCATTTCTGCGCGGCGGCGCGCGATCATTTCGTCATAAACCTTGCCCATGCGGAGAAATTAGCCAGCTCCGGCCATTCTGCAAACGGCGAACCACAAAAACATCCCTCGATGGTCGGGCTCTCAGACCCGGAAGAGCGCGCCCAGTTTCTGCCCGAGGATCAGTCCGGCTCCGACGATCGTGGTCGCAAGGAAAATCATCGCCCAGACCCCGAGGGCGGCCGCGATTTCCGGTCCATGACCGAGAGCCGAGACGAGGGAGTAGATCGCTTTGGTGATCGGGAAATGTCGGCCCTGTTCCGCGAGAATGAGGGAGTCGGAGACTTCGAGCATGGCAAAGGAGAACGCGAGCAACGATCCGGCGATGAGGTTGGCGGCGATCAGGGGCAGCGTGATCTTGATCAGGGTCTTGAAAGGCGGACAACCGAGGTTCTGGGCCGCCTCCTCCAGGCTGACACTGGTCTGCTGGTACCCCGCCGCGGCGGAACGCACCACATACGGCAGCCGCCGCACCGCGTAGGCGATGACCAGGATGATCACTGGATCCTCGCCCAGGATCAGGAAATGGAAGGGCTGCTTCTCCCGGGTCATCGAGAAATAGCCGAAGGCCAGAACCAGCCCGGGCACTGCCAGCGGGAGCATCGACATCGCGTCGAGGATCTGCCGTCCGGGAATCCGGGTCCTCACCACCACCCAGGCGATGGCCACGCCGAGGGCGATGTCGAACAGGGTCGAAAACGACGCGTAGCGCAGGGAATTCCCGATCGAGGACACTGTCAGCGGGTGTCCCAGTGCTTCCTGAAAGTGATCCAGCGTGTAGCCGCCCGGCAATAGGGTGCCGTACCAGTCCGAGGCCACCGAGGTCAGCACCACCCCGAGATGCGGCAGGATGGCGAGGAAGATGACTCCGGAGAAGGCCGCCGTGCAGCTCCAGCCCACCAGCCGGGTGGGTTCCGTAAGCGTCCGTCCGGTCGAGGCCCGTCCCGAGGAGGCGAAGTCCGCCCTGCCGAAGAGGGCTTTTCCGGTCAGGTAAATCAGCACCGAGGCCACCAGCATGACCACCACCAGCGCATAGGGCAGCGGATTCCCCGAGAGATCCTTCAGCAGGCCGAAAATCTGCACCGAGGTCACCCGCGAGTAGTCAAACATCAGCGGCACCCCCAGTTCGGTGAAGGCCCAGATGAAAATGATCGTGCACCCCGCGAACAGCCCCGGGGCGATCAGCGGGAGGGTGATCCGCCGGAGCCGCCGGAATCCGTGACAGCCGAGATTCTCCGCCGCTTCCTCCATGGCTGGATCGAGATTGGCGAGGGCCGCCGAGATGTTGAGATAGGCGATGGGGTACAAATGCAGCGCATTCATCAGGACCACGCCGGAGAGTTGTCCTCCGCCCAGCCAGTCGACCGGATGGGCCGGATCCATCCATCCGAACTTCATCAAGAGCACATTGAGCACCCCGGCCTGACCGAGGATCTGGCGCACCCCGATGGCGCCCACGAACGGTGGCAGGATCATCGGCACCAGCAGCATCGCCCCGAGGAATTCCCGTCCCGGAAAGCGGTAGCGGTTCGCCATCAGGGCCAGCGGCAGCGCCAGCGCCACCGCCGCCGCCGTGCTCAGCGCCCCCATTTTCAGGGAATTGACGAGTCCCTCGAGGTAGACCGGATCCCGGAAAATCGAGAGGACGAAATCCATCGTGAACCGTCCCGCGGGATCGACGAAGGCTCCCCACACCATGATGGCGATGGGTTGCACGAAGAACACGGCGAAAAAAAGCGCCGTGAACCCGAAGACGAGATACGAAAAGGAGCGGGACATGCCACCGGGCCACCCGGCCCTCCGGAAGATGGCCACGGTGGGAACGATGTCAAGACGGAGCGACGGAGGGGATGGTGGCGATGGCGTCAAACCTGCCCCGTGTAGAACATCTCTGGCGCGATGACGCTTTCCTCCCTTGAAATGCTCGCTGGTCTTTTTCATCGATTCAAGAGAAAATGCCGCCATGAGCATTCTCCTGCCGCCGTTCAACCAAAACCCCCTGAGCCGCCGCGGAGTCATCCGGGCGCTCGGCGCCACCGCTGCTTTTGCCGCCTGGCCGGGCTTGCGGTCGGCTTCCGGGGGAGAAACGAAAGACTCCCTCCCGGTGCAGTTCTACAAAAGCCTCACCGAAGAACAGCGGGGCAAGATCTGCCTCCCCCTGGATCACCCGAAGCGCGCGTTCGTTAGCAACTGGTGGTACATCTGTCCCGAGCAGCGGCTCAATACCTTTTACACCCCGGAACAGCAGGATCTGGTGAAGCAGATCTTCGAATCCCTCCACCATCCGGACCACCGCGAAAAGATGACCTGGCAGGTCCAGAAAGACCTCATGGGCAACATCAAGAACACCCCCTCGGTCGGCTTCTTCGGCACCCCGTCGGATCCGGATTTCGAGTTCCTCTACACCGGACACCACGTCACACGGCGCAGCCATGCCCTCACGGACGCGGGACAGGGCTTCGGCGGTCGGCCCATCTTTTACGGCAATTTCGCCAAGGCGTTCCGCGAGACGAAAGATCACGAGGGCAATCCGTTCTGGTACCAGGGAATGATCTTCAATGAATTCTACAGCGCCCTCGACGGGAAACAGCAGGAGAAAGCCCTCGTCGGCCGCGAACCCCGGAAGGAAAATCCCGCGACGGTGATCGAGAAGCGCACGACGGATCTCCCCGGACTCTGCGGGGCGGATCTCAGCAAGGACCAGCAGGCCAAGCTCCTCGACACGATGCGGCGCATGCTGGGATGTTTCCGCGAGGGAGATGTCGCCGCCACCATCAAGACCATCGAGGACAAAAAGATGGTCGACCGGCTCTTTGTCTCCTGTTACGGCGGGTCCTTCGATATCGGCGACGACAAGGTATGGGACACCTGGCAGATCGAAGGCCCGGAAATGGTGTGGTATTTCCGCGGCGTGCCCCACATCCACGGCTATTTCCACCTCGCGGCCTGACCT
>JADZAX010000240.1 GCA_020852405.1 Verrucomicrobiales bacterium | reverse complement strand
CGTTATCATTGCTACCAGGACGCGAATGCCGATCCTCCCGGGGTGGACCGTTCTCGGGGGAGGCTTTATCGGATCCGTTACCAGGAAACCCCCCGTGTCGGAGCGTTTGATCTGGGGGCAGAGGATGATGCCGCGCTGGTGCGGCGCCTCCGCAGCCCGAACATTTACTACCGGGAAACTGCCCAGCGGCTTCTGTCCGAACGCGCCTCTCCGCAGTCCGCCGGGATGCTCCGCGATCTGGTGAACGATGCCGGGGCTCCCCGTCAGGCACGGATGCATGCGCTCTGGGCATTGCTGGGCCAGGGAGCGCTCGATGAGTCGTTCCATCTTGCGCTGCTGAAGGACGAAGATGCCTGGCGGCGTTCCTGGGCGATCCGCGCGGCTTCCAATCAAGGGAAGACTTCGGAAGCGGTGGCCCAGGCGGTGGCGGGATTGGTGAAGGATGATTCGCCGGATGTCAGGCTGCAGGTGGCCATTGCCGCAACCCGGGTTGAGGGGCTGCGGGCGGACGCTCCGTCCCTCCTCGGGGACTGTCTGGCCCACGCCGGGGAGGAGCGTCTGATCGCCCACATTGTCTGGCAGAATATCTATCCGTTGTTGGAGGCATCCCCGAAAGAAACGGAAACCCTCCTGTCCCGTCTCGAGGCTGTGCCGGATCTCACCAAGCAACCTGCGGCGTTGGAGTTTCTTCCCCAGCTTGCGGCCTTCCTCGTGGACCGGTCGAAGCCCCAACTGGGGCCCTTTGCCAGGGTATTCCGTCTTCTCCAGGACCGCGGAGCGGTGGCCGGGGCGGGGGAATGCCTGGCGCTGCTCGCCGAGCGCGTGCGCAGTGGAGAAATCAAACCCGCGGATCTTTCCGGGGTCAAAGAGCAACTTGCCCCCGGGGTGACGCCGGTTCTGAACTTGGCGGATTCCCCATTGCGCTTCCCGGCTGCCCAGTTGGCCGCTGTCTGGGGCGATGCCAAGGCGCTGGAACTCATCCGCGCCGCGCTGAACAACAGCGGATTTGGCGTGGAAACCCGCATTGAGGCGCTCGAAACCCTCGCCAAGGTCGATCCGGTGGGAGCTCTGGCAGGCGCAAAGACGCTGCTTTCAGATCGGGCTGTCCCTGTTCCTCTGAAGGGGCGCATTCTGGGAACACTGGGACGGCTCGATTCCCCGGAAGTGGGGGGCACGGTCGTCGCGGTGCTGCCGTCTCTGCCCAAGGTGCTGATCCGGGACGCCATCGAATTGCTGGGCCAACGGGGGGCGTGGAGCATGGCCCTGGTGGGTGCGGTGAAATCGGGAGAACTCGAGAAGGGGCTCGTCAATCCGCTTCAGGCCGCCAAAATGGCCTCCTCGGGTGATCCCAAGGTGCGGGAAGCGGTCGAGGCCTTGTGGGGGAAGTTTCGCGAAGGACGCAATCCCGAGCGGGAGGAGGTTATTAAAGCCACCAAGGCCATGGTCGCCCGCACTCCGGGAAACTGGCAGCGGGGCGAAGCAGTCTTCCTTAAAACCTGTGCCGCCTGTCATGTCATCCATGGCAAGGGACATCTGATCGGTCCCGATCTCAGTGTCACCGGACGCGGCTCACTCGACCAGATGTTGTCCAACGTGCTCGACCCCAACCTGGTGATCGGGAACGGCTATCAGGCCCGGCTCGTCAAAACCAAGGACGGCCGCGCCATCATGGGGATTCCGGTCGAGGACAACGACCAGCGGCTGGTGTTGCGTCCCCCGGCGGGGGCGGATGAAACCATCCCCCGCGATGCGGTCGCCGAGGTGACCACTCTGCCGGTGTCACTCATGCCTGAAGGACTGGAGAAAGCTCTCACGCAGCAGGAATTGGCGGATCTGATCGTCTATCTGGCCCACGACAAACACCCATCGGATCCCTCCTCGGTGATCCTGCCCGGTGTCATCAGCCAATAACACAATAGGGCAGTGCCGCTCTAGAGATCCGTCGGCAGGGAGTCGCGGATTTCGTCGAGCAGCGGGAGGGTCCCATGCTGGCTGGCCCAGTCATGGATGTAGTTCCAGTCCAGAAGTTCCTCCCCAACAACGGCGATGATGTCCCGGACGTCGTCCTTGTCCTTTCCCCGGTGCGCGACGCGGGCCCATCTGAGTTTGGTGATGATGACATCCTCGGCGGTGGGAATATAGACATGTTTTCCCAGCGCATCGTCATAGACTGACACCCGGCGTTCGAGACGTTTCTGGTCGTGGGGGTCGTTGCTGAGGTGGAAGATCTCGATTTTGAAAGGAATGCCTTTCACGCTCAAGGTTTCCCGGTAGGTGCCGGTCACTGTCTCAAAAGCTCCTTGGGGGTCGAGATCAAACGTTTCCCCGAGAATCGCGTCGACTTCGAGGCCCTTGCCACGGAGATTGGCGACAAAGTCGGCGTCTTGAGTGGAACGGGGCACTCCGTAATAATTGGACGAGAGGGAACCGACGAGGAAATAATCGATTCCCAGAGATTCGAACGCTTCAATGACCTTGGCGATGACGTCGTTGCCGTTTTTCATGGGGAGGAATTTTTACTGTATTGAATGATGCCGTGGTCATGACTGCGTTTGAGCCTCGCCAAGCCGTCCAAAAGAACCCGTTCGACTTCTTCCGGTCCGATGTTCGAGCATTGGCCCCGGATTCCGCAGCGGATCCGTTGACAGGAATCAGTGAAAAGCTCCGCTCCCCGACCGATCTTCAGGGAGGGGGCCGATTGCCTGGCTCGGCGAATTTTCTCGCGGTAGGTCGCCTCGGCCAGCGCTTTGATTTCCTCGTCCATACAAGACCAGTTTACGCCGGGATGGGCCCGCCTGTCATCGGGTTTCTCGGAGGGGTGCGGGTTTGGGACCACTTTTTCCGCCCTTGCGCCGCGCCGGTTTTCCGGTCACAGATGGCCATGCCGGAATCAGTCCCGACAGCACCCGTCCCCGCAACCCCATCCGGGTGGGCATTGTTCGACCTCGACCATACCCTTTTGCCCCACGACACCCAGGTGCTTTTCGCCAATTTCGTGCTGCGCCGCGAAGGTTGGCGCCGTCTTTACCTGGTGGTATTTCTCCCTTTCGCGGTGCTGGGAGGGCTACGACTGATCCCCTTGCGCACCTTGAAGCGCGTTTTTTCCTGCTATCTTTGGCGCATGCCTCTGGCACGTCTCCGGGGTTATGTCGAGGAATTTGCGGCGACGGTGCTGCCACGGGTGCAGTATCCGGAAAT
>JADZAX010000239.1 GCA_020852405.1 Verrucomicrobiales bacterium | reverse complement strand
CGCCCGGGCCGGAGCCGAAGGCCGGGCGATTTCCCTTTGTGACGAGCAGAGCCAAAGTCTCCTGCGCCAGATCGAGCGCACCATCCGGACCAGTGTGCCCGTGGACCGTTCACATCCGTTCCATCGTGAACCTCTCTCCACCGATGCCCGCAATGCGCCCCCCCAACAGGGCGGTGGCCGTCGCGGCGGTGGTGGCGGAGGCCAGCGCCAAGGGCAGTCCCGGAACGGGGGCCGTCGCCGGGAAGCCGCCTCGTCGCGCTGATCAGTTCGGGAGTTTCGGCTCCCCACGACAGGCCCTGAGGAGACTCTGTCTCCGGCTTTGAGGAACAAACCCACCCGGGCACGACCGTCCAGGTGGTTTTTTTCACGTGACCAAGGGGCGGGGCATTCCGTCCCATCCGGAAAGTCCCGTCCTCCAGGCGCGAAAATGGATTGGTCAAATGGGGCGATTTCAGATACAAATCACCTCCATGAATCGAAAAACCCTTTCCCTCCTGCTCCCGCTGCTCGTTGGCGCCCTGGTTGTCAGTGCCCTTTGGGCGGCACCCGACGCCCCGAAACGCAAGATCCTCTTCTTCACCAAGTCGAGCGGCTATGAACATGCCGTCATTTCCTGGAAGAACGGACAACCCAGTTGGGCGGAGAAAACCCTCCTCGATCTCGGTGCCCAGAACAACTGGGAATTCACGTTCTCCAAAGACGGGTCAAAGTTCAGCAAGGAATACCTCTCCCAGTTTGACGTAGTCATGTTCTACACCACGGGCGATCTCTGCTCGCCGGGCACCGATGGCCAGCCGCCGATGACTCTGGAAGGAAAGCAGGCGCTCTTCGACTACATCAAAAGCGGCAAGGGCTTTGTCGGCACCCACTCGGCGAGCGACACGTTCCACACCGCCAACGAGTCGCAAAAAGGCCCGGACCGCTACGCGAACCATGGCGAGAAGGCCGATGCCTACGTTCGCTTCCTCGGGGCTGAATTCATCAAGCACGGCGCCCAGCAGGAAGCCAAAAACACCGTCATCGATCCCGCGTTCCCCGGCTTCGCGAAGGTGGGCAACGATTTCTCCTTCATGGAGGAATGGTATTCCCTGAAAGATTTCACGCCCGACCTCCACGTTCTCACCGTGATGGACGCGCCAGCGATGAAAGGCGACGAATACAAGCGCCCGCCCTACCCGAACACCTGGGCCCGGAAAGAGGGTGATGGCCGGGTCTTCTACACCAGCATGGGACACCGGGAAGATGTCTGGACCAACCCCATCTTTCGCGACATCCTCACCGGTGCCCTGCGCTGGGCGGCAGGCGATGTGAAAGCGGAGATACCGGCGAATGTCAAAGAAGTCGCCCCCGGAGCCTGGACGAATCCTCCCTACGTCGAGCCCAAGCCAAAACCGGCGGCCAATCCGGACAAGAAGCCGGCCAAGAAGGCGGCGGCGACGCCCACCACCGCGGCCCGCTGAACCAGGAAAGTCCGGCGTCTCCCGCGTGGCATCCCCGTCGTTTGCATTCCCCGGGGGTGCCTTTAGAGTGACGGCACTTTTCACCACATGAATTCCGACCTTTTTTCGCGCATCGACGGGGCCGCCGCAACCGGCTTGCTCAAGATCTCCACCCCTCTGAACATCAAGGCGCTGCTCACGGCGAGCGACGAACCCCGCTACGTGGCCTCGGTCACGGAACTGGTGATGCGGGAGCTGTGGAGCGAGTTGGATGACCGCTTCTTCGAATGCCTCGTCTTTGGCACCGCCGGACTGCGGGGCCGGACCATCGGCAAAATCGTCACGGCAGCGGAACGCGGCAGCGCCGCGCCGGAGGCCCGGCCGGAGTTCCCCTGCGTCGGGACGAACGCACTCAACGAATACAACCTGATCAGGGCCACCCTGGGCCTCGTCGGCCAGATCCGCGAAGCCCATGCCTCCACCGGCTCGGCAGGCCGTCCCTCGATCGCCCTGGCCTATGATACGAGGCATTTCGCCCGGGAATTCGCCGACCTCGTCTCCACGGTGGCCACGGAGAACGGTTGCGATGTCCATCTGTTCAACGATGCCCGTTCCACTCCGGAACTGTCCTTCGCGGTGCGCCAACTCAGGGCCAGTGCAGGCATTGTCCTCACGGCGAGTCACAATCCCCCGTATGACAATGGCTACAAAGTTTACTGGAGCGATGGAGCCCAGATCGTCGAACCCAACGCCAGCGGGATCATCGCCCGGGTCAATGCTCTGACGAGCGACCGCTACGAGCCCTTGCCCCTGTCCGAGCGCGGCCAGGTGCTCCTCCTCGGCCAGGAGATGGATGACGCCTACATGGCCAAGCTGGAGACGCTCCTGCTCGATCCGGCGTTGGCCCGGTCGCAAGGGGACCTCCGCATCGTGTTCAGCAATCTCCACGGCACCGGCGGCAAGATCGCTCCGGCAATGCTGCGTCGTCTGGGGTTCACCTGCGACACGGTGCCCGCGCAGGATGTCGAGGACGGTTCGTTCCCCACCGTCAAATCACCCAATCCGGAAAACGCCGCCGCCTTGGCGCTGGCGATCGCCCAAGCGGAACGCGATGGCGCCGACATCGTGGTGGCCACCGACCCGGACTGCGACCGCATGGGGGTCGCGGTGAGGGACGACTCCGGCGCCCTCTGTCTCCTCACGGGAAACCAGATCGGATCGCTCCTCGCCTGGTATCGCCTGCAGGCCCTGTTTTCCCAAGGGGTGCTCAACGAAGCCAACCGCAGCCATGCCACGCTCATCAAAACCTACGTCACGAGCGAACTGCAGGAAGCGCTGGCCCGTCATTTCGGCGTGGGCTGTGTCAACACCCTGACTGGATTCAAATACATCGGGCAGAAGCTCGGCAAATACGAAGCCCAACTCGCCGGCACCTACACCGGCAGTTACCGCGATCTCTCGGAACTCGAAACCCGGGCCCTGCGTCTATCCCATTCCCTGTTTTTTGTCTTCGGGGGGGAGGAAAGTTACGGCTACCTTGGGGCTGATTTCCTCCGCGACAAAGACGGCAACGGCGCGGTGATGATGTTCGCCGAGCTCGCGGCCTATGCCAAATCCAGGAATCAAACCCTGCCCGGACTGCTCGACGCACTCTATCTGGCCCATGGGTTTTACGTGGAAAAACAGCACGCCATCGAACTGCAAGGGGCCGATGGACTGGCCACGATCCGTCGTCTCGCAGCGGACTACAGCGAACGTCCGCCCACCGAAGTGGACGGGGTGGCAGTGACCAAGGTGCGCGATTTCTCCAACCATGAGATCCACGACGAGGAAGGGGACCTCGTGCCCAAAGAAAAAATGCTCTTCGTCGATCTGGCCGATGGCCGCGCCTTCGCGGTGCGTCCCAGCGGCACGGAGCCGAAGATCAAATACTATCTTTACCACCGCCCCGCGCCCGGTTCCCCACCTCCGGCAGATGCGGCGGCCCTTGCGGCAGAGAAAGCCGCTGCCGACGTCGGCATCGAATCCCTGCGGAGCTGGATCGTCGCGGACAAAGACCGCCGACTCTCCTGAAGCCCGGCAGCAGCCCGGCCATTCGGGAGACAGGATCGGATTTCTTCGAACGTTTCGCCTCCCGGCGACGTCCAATGATTGGTAATCTTTATTGCGAACCCATCCTCCTGCCCCATGAGTGACCGCCCCCGATCCCCCGCCCCCGACGCGCCATCTCAGGTGCTCGACACCTCCAAAATGTCGTCCGGCGAGCGCGCCGCGATGGAACTGGCCGAGGCCGCCCGCGACAAGTCCAAGGGGCTCCGCAGCTTCGGAGCTTCCATCTTCATGGGTAGCCCGGACTTCGCCCAACTGCTTCCCTTTCCTTCCCAATCCGAGGAAGACAAAAAAGAAGGCGATACCTTTCTCGCAACCTTGGAGGCTTACCTCAAAGAACATACCGATCCGGATGCGATCGACCGCGAGGGGGAAATCCCGGACGAAGTGTTCCGCGGGCTTGGCGAAATGGGGGCGTTTGGCATCAAGATACCCAAGGAATATTCCGGGCTCGGCCTGTCCCAGACGAACTACTCCCGCGCGGCCATGCTGCTGGGAGGGCATTGCGGCAACCTGACAGCCCTGCTTTCCGCGCACCAGAGCATCGGGGTGCCCCAGCCGCTGATCGTCTTCGGCACGGAGGAGCAGAAACAGCGCTGGCTGCCCCGCTGCGCCAGAGGCGAGGTCTCCGCCTTCGCGCTGACCGAGCCCGATGTGGGTTCCGATCCCGCCCGCATGTCCACCACCGCCACCCCCACGGAAGACGGCACCGCTTTCCTCATCAATGGCGAGAAACTCTGGTGCACCAACGGAGTCAAAGCCGGATGTCTGGTGGTGATGGCCAAGACCCCGCCACCTCCAGGGGCTCCGGAAAGCCACCGGGCGATCACCGCTTTCATCGTGGACCGGGACACCCCGGGAGTCGAAGTCACCCACCGGTGCCGCTTCATGGGACTGAAAGCGCTCTACAATGGTGTGATGCGGTTCACCAATGTCCGGGTGCCGCGGGAAAACATTGTCCTGGGGGAAGGCCGGGGCCTCAAAGTGGCTCTGACGACACTGAACACCGGTCGGCTGACGCTGCCTGCCGCCTGCGTCGGCCTGGGCCGGAAATGCCTCGATCATGCCACCAAGTGGGCGTCACGCCGGGTCCAGTGGGGTCAGGAAATCGGCAAGCACGACGCCATCGCGCAAAAGCTGGCGGGCATTGCGGCGGACACCGCGACGACCGAAGCCATGGTGCGCTTCACTTCTTCGCTTGTGGACCGCAACAAGAAAGCAGACATCCGGATCGAGGCGGCCTTTGCCAAGCTCTGGGGCACAGAACGGGGTTGGGCCATGGTCGACGACACCATGCAGATCCGAGGGGGACGAGGGTTCGAGACCTCGGACAGCCTGAAGGCCCGCGGCGAGGAGGGCGTTCCCATCGAGCGGTTCATGCGGGACTCCCGCATCAACACCATCTTCGAGGGCAGCACCGAGATCATGCATCTCTTCATCGCCCGCGAGGCTCTGGATCCACATCTTCAGCTTGGCGGACCCGTGCTCAATTCCCAACTGCCCGGAGGGGTGCGCTTCAAAGCGGCCCTCAAATCCGCCCTGTTTTATGCCTGGTGGTATCCCCGGCAATGGCTGCCGATTTTCACCAGCGGGGTGCCCGATGGAGTCACGGTCCATCCCAGGCTCAAGCGGGAACTTCGGCGGGCGCGTCGGCTGAGCCACCGTCTGGCGCGCGGCCTTTTCCATGCCATGATCCGCTTCGGACCGAAGTTGGACAAGAAGCAGGCGGTGCTCGGGCGATTCGTGGATGCCGGCGCGGAAATTTTCGGCATGACCACGCTGGTTGGGCACACGCAGCAGCAGCTCGACATCGAATCCGATGACGGCGAGCGCAAGGCCCTGCTGGACCTCGCCACCTACGCCTGCCGCAGAGCCGCATTGAAAGCGGAGGAACTGCTCCGCGGCACCACCCGGAATGCGGACAGCGACGGCTACGGAGTGGCGCGCAAGCTGCTGGCGGACGAGAAATAGAGCCAGCTTCTCACCTGCAAGCCGGAGCGTGGAAGGGCATCCGGTCCAGGATTCGATTGACATCACTGACGGAAGTCTGAAGTATTGGACTTCCGATCAATCGTCATGCCTTATCAACGACGCGTCCTCATCACCCTACTGGGAGTCGTCGGAGTGTCGTGTGGTATTCTCCTCCTGCTCAGTCAGCGCAGCGCCGGATCCATCGCCTTCCGGCTCATGCAGGACAAAGTCCTCGCCATCGCCGCCTCCATCGCGCCGCAGATCGATGGAGAGCAGCATGAACGCATCCGCAAGCAGGAGGATGAAGCCGGTCCGGACTATGGGGCGATCCGCCGTGTCCTGCGGGCCACCCACGACGCCAACCAATCCTCCGCACTGCCGGTGACGTTTGTCTACACGCTCCGTCCATCAACTGGCGATGGTTGGGAATACGTGGTCGATGCCGCCGAGGAAGGTCCCGAAAAATCACATGTCGGGGACCCCGTGGAATTCCGCGAAGCCTCGGAACGCCCCCGCCTGGAGGAAGCCCGTGTCGATGACGCCTTCGCGAAGGATTCTTTCGGCACCTGGTTGAGCGCCTTTGCGCCCATCAAGAACCGCCAGGGAACAATTGTGGCCCTGGTCGGGGTGGATGTGGAAGCCCGGGCGGTGCTCGGACAACTTGGACAACTGCTCCATGGCGGGCTCGTCGCACTCGGACTGGCCCTGCTCATCGCAGCAGCGGCATCGATCGTGCTGGCCAACCGGGTCACCGCTCCGCTCAAGGTGCTCCGCACCCACGTTGCCGCGATGGGAGAAGGGGACCTGACGACCCGGGTGCCGGTGACGACCCGCGATGAATTCGGCGACCTGGGAGCGGAGATCAACCGCATGGCCGTCGGATTGCAGGAACGGGAAGCCCTCAAAGGCGCGCTCGTCCGCTACGTGTCCTCGCAGGCTACTGACGCGGTGGTCGAGGAGAAAGCCGAGATCGAGACTGGCGAGGAACGCCGCCGGGTCACCGTTCTGGTCGCCGACATTCGCCATTTCACCGCGCTTTCCCAAAGCCTCCCTCCCGACCGGGTGTTCGCGTTCCTCAATGAGTATTTCTCGACGTTCATCGACATCATCCTGCGACACCGAGGCACCTTGGATCGTTCCGTGGGAGACAGTGTGACCGCCCTTTTCGGGGCCCCTCTCGAGGATCAGGATCAGGAACGGCATGCTGTGGAGGCATCGCTCGCCATGCAGCGACGCCTGGCGGAGTTCCGGGAACGCTGGACCCTGCCGGGAGACCTTCCCGTGGCTCTCGACATCGGCATTCACACCGGGGAAGCCCTGGTGGTGCGGGTCGGCCATGACCGGAGAATGGATTTCGCCTCGCTCGGAGAAACGGTCACTGTCGTCTCTCTCATCAAGAGCCTGCCCCAGACGGCCGGCGCCGGCATCGTGGTGTCGGAAACCACCGCCAAGGGCCTGCGCAACGCCCTGCCACTGGGACGCTTGGGCGAGGTCTCCGTGGCCGGCTCAGACCGGCCGCTCGCGCTCTTCACGGTGGACATGCCCCTGCCGGGTGCGTGACGCCCCCCGGGGCATTTCAACCCGGTGGGCTTCACGGATCCAACAGGCGACCTGAGAATCCCGAAGAGCACCGCGACAAAGGCGCTGCTCAATGAGCCTCGAGCCGGGCGCCTTTCGGCTGGCCGATGGCTTCCAGCATTTCCGTGAACCAGGGCTCGTCGACATCAAAAGGCTTGCCGCCCTTGATCCGGGGGAAGGCGATGATGGACATGGCGCCGCCATTGTCCTCATCCAGACCGGCCACCCCGCTGATGCCATCGAGAGCGCCGCGCGCGGCGGCGGAACAGGAATGCTTGATGAGCTGGAGATCCCGGTGGTTCGGAGCCGCGGAACGGGCGAAGTAACCGCTTTTCTGCACCAGCACTTTTTCGGCCTTGAGTGCTCCTTTGAGGTGATTGGCGAACCACTTGCCGACATCCATCTCATCGAGCCGGACATGGCCGAAGGCATCACGCTTCACTTCGTCACCATTGGCTTCCTTGTCACGGACGATGGTCTCGGTT
>JADZAX010000238.1 GCA_020852405.1 Verrucomicrobiales bacterium | reverse complement strand
TGGGCGGATTCCTGATTCCGCCATGCTTTTCTCAGGGCGGAAAATGCCTCAACTTTGCTGCCACCTGCCTCCCGGAGGTCCGCGGTAACCAGTCCTGCGATGGTAGGGGCTTGTACGCGACCAAGGAGGCGCGTCAGAAGCTCCGGCATCAGGAGATCCCCAAGATTGTGTCGGTCGCAGGCCCCTAGCAGCACTAGCTGCCTGTCTGGAATCGGTAGGGAAAGGGGGATCGCGGCGCGATGTCCCGGCGAATTGTTCAGAAGGCCAGGAAAAAGCCTGCCGATGGGGGGCGAATGAACCAGGCGAAGGGATTGTTGATCCCGACCGGGCGACGCCTTATGCAGGATCGGAGGAAGGGCTGAAACGGGGTCGGGCACCTTTTTAATTTATCATAAATATAATATCAGTAAATCTAAAATATTCTCTAGAGCATTGGTTTTATGGCCAGCAAATTTGAATCCAATTTCTTTGGGACTTCGTAATCCTTGAGAATCCTGAGGGGGTAAAACAGTTTATTTTCCCAGCCCAATCCGCTCCACAAGGGAGGCCGCCGGTTGACAAACCGGGATTTCCTGTTTCAGTCCGAGCCAGCATGAGCCACGAACCAACGCCATCCGAATCCACGTCTCCTTTCGGCAGCCTCTTCCTCGCAGGCGCCACCTTTCTGGTTGCCGGAATGATGGGTATCCCCGGGATCTACTTCCTCAGCAACATCGCTGGAAACAAGGCGGTTGCCGCCCCGGTAGCTGCCGCGGACCAGGGTGCGGGGAACGCCCCAGGGGCACCGGCTCCGGGCACCCCACCCGAAGCGGTCGGGGCAGGCGCTCTCCCACAAGGCGTGGATCAGGCCACTTTTGATCTAGGCAAGGCGACCTTCGCCACTTGCGCGGCTTGTCATGGGGTCGATGGGCAGGGACTCAAAGCGGGTCCCCTGCTGATGGCTCCGAGTTTCACTGGATCTAAAATTCTGCTCGATCCCAATCCTGACAAAGCCATTTTGGTTGTTCTCAAGGGACTCGCCAAAGAGGATGCGAACTTTTTGGGTATCATGGCCGCTCTCGGGCCGGCTCTGGATGACCAGAAAATTGCCGGGGTGTTGACCTACCTTCGCAATTCCTTTGGCAACAGTGGTCCGGCGGTGACGGTTCAGCAGGTGGCTGCGGCCCGTGCCAAATACGCCGACCTCAGCGTGCCTGCGGGAGTGAGCCGCAAGCAGATCGACACCATTGTGGGCGCCAAATAAAGCTTGGACCGTTCGAGCGCCCCATCCGGGAGTGCGTCCTCCTCAGGGAATGCGGAGGGATTGCCCAAGCTTGATCAGATCGCTCGAGAGACCGTTGGTCTTTTTCAGTTCAGCGATCGTGACGCTATATTTCCGGGACAACCCGGAGAGAGTGTCTCCTTTTACTACCGTATGGTAGCGGGTGGCCGGTTTTGGGGCCGGCTTGGGGGGTGCTGCCACCGGTGCCTGGGAAGTCGGGCGGGGGGAACTGGTTTGGTTGGAGGCGACCGATTTCGGTTTCCTCGATGTGGAGGAAGAGGTCCGTGAAGACTTCTTCGACCGTCCACCACCCACCCAGTCTGTCCGGTAGCGCCCCTGGTCGTCGAAGGGGTAATCGTCACGGGGCAAGTTATTCGGGATGGTGGCGAGGCGGTCGGACGAATAGGAGGCGGCCTTGTACGCTGGTTTGGGCGCGCAATGGGACAGCACCAATGACAGGGCGACGAGGAAAAGAGCGCGGGGGGCGGCTTTCATGGTCATGGTTTGGTCGCGGCGTCGAGGCGTTTGAGAAGCAATTTGGCTTTTTGGGCGGTGGTGGTGGATTCTCCAGCGGCGAGGATTTCTTCCAAGGTGCGCCGTTGTCCGGCGACGTCCCCTTTTTTATCCAGCAGACCCGCCTTGTTGAGCAGGGCATTCTGCAGGGATCCGCCGGTGAGTTTTTGCCTTGCAATGTGGGCATCCGTGAGCGCGATCATGGCGTCCCAGTTCTGCAGGTTGCCAAGTTCGCTCATTTTCGTGGCATAGTCCACATCGGCGATGAGCGTCTGGAAACTGGCTCTTTTCCCAGTGGCATCGGTGTCATCAAGCCGGATCACTTCTTCCATTTCTTTGCGGTAAAACCGCGCGGCGAGATTGCCCGGCAGATCCGGGATCCCGGAAGCGAGCTTTTTGGCCCGCTCGATCCCTGTGAGAGCCCCGGCTTCGGCGAAAGCCGTATCGCGCCGGGCCCGCGTTGTCCGAAACTGCACGATGCCTTCGACATAGCTTTTGGGGGACATCGGTTGGAATCCCGTCACCGCGTAAGGCCGGCCTTTTTCATCACTCAGGATCAGAGCAGGGAACCCACTGACGCGGTAGACCCGCATCAGGATTTCGTTCTGTTTTTTTTCCTGGTCTGACTGGATCCGGAAGCGGGGAAACTCCAGACGCACCGGAATGAAATTTGCCACAATGGGGTCGAGGAAGGCACTCTGATTGAGAATTTTGTCATCAAAAGCCTGGCAAAGGGGGATCCAATCGGGCGCGGTGAAGAGCAGCAGCAAATCCTTGTGCTCTTCGGTTGCCTTTTTAAGGGCGTCCTCGTAGTGGACTATCCACCGGGCGTCGACCGGAACCGTGGGTGTGAGTTTCTTGGGCACGGCGGCGCCGCTTGGCTGGTCCTGTGCGTTGGCCGGAGCAAACGGGATGATGGAGCAAAGCAGGGCGATGAATGTGCCCTTGGCAGGCGTCAGATGGAAGGATTTCATTTCGGAACTGGGGGGAGAGACAGGACCTGTGGCACTGACAGGGGACTCAGATATTGTCGGAAGGAACGGTGGCGACCGTTTTGATCTGCCCTTCCGGACCCTCAGGCCAATCCGCACCACTCTGGATCCAGTCATGAACAAGTTTTTTCTCCGCCTCGTTCAATTTGGGGCCGGTGGCAGGCATGGCGTGGTACTGGTCTGCCGGGAGATCCAGCACCTGATAGAAAAGACTGCCGGCGGCATCTCCCGGTTTGATCGAGGGGCCGCGGTTTCCGCCGGCGAAGGCCTTGGCCCGGTTTTCCAGGATCAGCCCGCCGAATACAGATTTGGTGTTGTGGCAGCGGATGCAATGCGTCTCCAACAGGGGCTTGAATTCGTTGAAGGCCACTTTGGTTGCGGCATTCGGACCGTCGCCGGCAGAAGGTGAACAGGCGGACAGCAACAGACCGGCTGAAATGGCGACAACAGGAAATGCCTTTTGGGAGAATGGCAGAGACAGCACAGCGATCATGGGGAAATCAGGAATGGGGTGAAGACGCTGAACCAGCGGACCTGCTGGCTCCAACTCACACAGTCCGTTATCATGGCAGTCCCATCAAGCAGAACTATCGTGCCGCGAGGTTGGCTTCAGGCCGGGGTTGAAGTGGGGCTGAAAAACGGTAAGGTCGTGTCGCATGTTTGATGCCCCGCTGCCCCGACTCCTGCTCCTCGCCGTATTGACGGGTTTCCTGGGTGGCTGTGATACTGCGCTGCCTCCCGGCACGGTGGGGGGACAGCTCCGTGAGGTGGGACCTTTTCGGCCACTTTTCGACATTGAACCGGCGGCGGCCTCCGACCTCGTGAAGAACAAGCCCGGAATGGTGATCATCGACCTCCGGACCCCTCAGGAGTATGCCGCCGGACACATTCCCGGAGCGGTCAATCATGAGTTCATCTATGTGGAGACACCTCTCGGCGATCCTCCTCCAGAGGTGGGATCGCGTTTCGCCCAGGAGAACCTGATGGATCTTCTCGACAAGAACCAACCCTATCTGCTCTATGGCACGATGTGGAAAGAGGACCGGGAGCGGATGCTTCTCCCACCCCCTGCTGATCCGACCATCGTCGTCGAAAAATACACCCGGCCGAGTGACAGTTCGGATTATGCGGCGTATTTGATGATGGCGGACAATGCTCTTTTTCTGGAAATCCACCAAATCATCGGAGGGTATGAGGCTTGGGTCGATGCCGGCCTTCCGGTGGAGACCGGGGATGGAACCAAGCCTGCTCCCAGTCCGAAAAATCCCCCCGGAAACCCCGCTTCCTCTCCAAAAGCCGTCCCTGAGGCACCTCCTCCGGCCTCGACTGCGGCGCCAACACCTCCTGCGCCTGCTCCTCCTGCGTCCGGCATGCCTTCGACTTCCTTCGATCTGCCGTCGTTCACCCTTCCCGGAGTGCGACGCCCGGCTTCCAATCCCTGATGTTATTTTCCGCCGCCATCATGAACCCGATCAGACT
>JADZAX010000237.1 GCA_020852405.1 Verrucomicrobiales bacterium | reverse complement strand
CCGGTCTACGCTCTCAACCTCAGTGACGACGGCTCTTTGGCGCTGGCCGCCTATGGGGACGGCACGATCCGATGGCACGAGGTGGACCGGGGGGGGAATGTCTTGATGGTAGTGTTTCCCCACGCTGACCGGAAACGCTACATGCTGTGGAATGCGTCAGGATATTATGATTGCTCGCCGAATGCGGAAGATCTCCTCGGATGGCATCTCGACTCAGGCCCGGGGAGGGAAGCCGGTTTCGTGCCGGCGTCGAAATTCCGGGATCGATTTTACCGGCCGGACGTTATCAGTCAGCTTTTAGCCACCCGCGATCTGCCCATCGCCCTGCGCCAAGCCAATGAAGTGCTGGGACGGCGCGATACGCCAGCCGAGAAGTCATTGATCAATCTCGAAGATCGCCAGCCTCCAGTGGTCGAGATTTCTGTTGGCGGAGCCCTGGGAGAAGTGGAGGTCGGACCCAATGCGTCTTCTGTTTCCGTGACTTACCGGGTGAGATCTCCCAACAGTGCCTCTGTGAAAAAAATGCGGATGCTGATCGATGGCCGACCAGTGTCCATGGAGGTTCCCCTCCCTGACCTGTCACAATCCGGCTCCGAAGCGCGACTCGATGTGCCTCTCCCCCAGGGATTGGGGTGCACGGTGGGGCTCCTTGCGGAAAACGAGCATGCCACCAGCGAGCCTGCCCTGCTGATGGTCAAGCGTTCCGCGCCGCAGATGCCTGTGGAGCCGAAGCTTGTGGAGCCGAAGCCATTGGATACGAATCCTTTGGATACGAAGCCTTTGGAGCCGAACCCTGTTCCGGCGCAAACACCTCCCTTGGAGCCGACGCCTCCTCTGGAGCCGTCTCCGGTCATGGCGAACAGTCTGAAGCCCAGCCTGTATCTTCTGGCGATCGGAGTTTCTGATTATCTGGAGAATGAGTATCTCCCCGATTTGGGCTATGCCGCCATTGATGCCCGGGATTTCTCGGCTGCTTTCCAGAAGCAGGAAGGGGGATTGTATCAAAAAGTCTCCGTAAAACTGCTTGATGACGCCCAGGCTACTTCGGGCAATATTCTCGACGGTCTCGAGTGGATCAAAAAGGAGACCACCAGCAAGGATGTGGCGGTGATTTTCATTGCCGGACATGGAGAGAATGACGAAGAGCTCCGTTATTATTTCTGCCCTCATGACTACGACCACAAGCGCCGCATGCGAACCGGCGTTTCAATGGAGGACATTCAGATCACGGTCTCAGGCATCGCGGGAAAAGTCCTGTTGTTTGTCGATACCTGCCATGCCGGGAACGCCGTGGGTTCCATGGCCAAGGCAAAAAGAGGGGCCGCCCAAGGGGTGGATATCACCGGGATGGTCAATGAACTCTCGAGTTCCGAAAATGGGGCCGTCGTCTTTGCCTCCTGCACGGGGCGTCAGCAGAGCATGGAGGACGCCACTTGGAAAAATGGGGCCTTCACGGAGGCCGTGCTGGAAGGCCTTGGCGGCAAGGCCGATCTTTTGGGGAATGGAAAGATCACCGTTTCCACGCTGGAGGCCTTTGTCGCTGAGAGGGTAAAGGCTCTGACAGAAGGGGAGCAGACGCCGACGGTTGCCAAGCCGCAGACCATCACCGACTTCCCTATCGCTGTGAAAGCGGCACCCTAGGCGGACGATCAGCCCCCTGCCACCATTCGGACGAATTCCAACTCATCGTCCTCAGCGACGGGAGTGGATTCAAATTCCGTGCGGAAGAGCGCTTCTCCGTTGCATTCCACAAGCACCGGCAGTCCACCGAAGCCGGCAGCTTCGAGGACGTCGGAAATGCACGGATTTGCCGGGAGTTCCAGTTGGCGTGTTTCGCCGTTGATCACAAGTTTCATGATGAAATTAGAGGACGGATGGTGCGATTCCTTTGTCGGCGCCGCGTGAGGAATCGAGGATGGCCGCATCCCAATCCTTCCACACGGGATCGAAGCCCCGGTCCTGAAGAAGTCGGGAGATTTCCGCCGGGCTGCGGTCATCGGCGATATCGAATTGTCCGGTGGCGCCGCTGCAGGGTTTCTCATCGAGGTCAACCCGGCGGCCCTTGACCGTAAGATGGAGATCATCGGTGCCGGCTCCGGTGTAGCCTCCGGGCTCCGTATGGCTCCCGGCGCTCATCGCGGTGATGCCAAGTGGAAGCAGCGCGTTGCGCAGAGCAGGAGCTTCCCGGGTGCTGAGGACGATGCCGACCTGTGGGAACGTAAGTCGGAACGCCGTGAGAATTCTGACGTAATCCTCGTCCGTGACATGATAGCTGGGTTCATACGACCCTGCGGCCGGACGGAGACGGGGGAAACTGACGGTAAAATTGGCCCTCCAGCAATGCCGGAGGAGGTGTTCCAAGTGAGCTGCCAGACGAAGCACGTCAAAGCGCCAGTCGGCAAGTCCCAGAAGGCACCCTAGACCAATCCGGCGGAAGCCGCCGGCGTAACCCCGTTCGGGGCAATCGAGCCGCGCTGCAAAATCCCTCTTGGGTCCGGCGGTGTGGAGGCGGGCGTATTCTTCCTGGTGGTAGGTTTCTTGATAAACCACCAGGCCTTCCGCTCCCGCATCCACCATGCGCCGGTATTCGGGGGCTTCTGAAGGCCCGACCTCAATGGCCAACGAGGGAATGAAGGGGCGCAGCCGCTCCAAGCATTGCTCCAAGTACCCTGAGGAGACGAATTTCGGGTGTTCCCCGGCCACCAGCAGGATGCTGCGGAATCCCTCTGCGGCCAAGTGACGCGCCTCGCGGGGCACCTGATCGAGGGAGAGGGTGACCCGCAGGATGGGGTTGTCTCTGGAGAATCCGCAGTAGCTGCAGTTGTTGATGCATTCATTGGAGAGGTAAAGGGGGGCGAACAAACGCATGGTCCGTCCGAAATGTTGCCGGGTCACCGCCGCCGCCATTTGGGCTTGGGATTCCAGTCCGGCAGGGGAGCCTGGGGCGATGTATCGCCCAAACTGCTCCAGCAGAGGGGAGCGCCAACCTTCATCGACACGGCGCAGGGTTTCGAGAAACGACATGTCCTAAAATGGACGATTCCTTCGCAGCGTCAATCCCGGGTCCTTTCTCAAAAAATTGAAGGTGCGAAGCGAATATTCTTGCGCAAAACGCTTTCGGCCCGTATCCCTTGAACCCGAAATAAACGTCACCCCA
The DNA here is from genome assembly GCA_020852405.1 of Verrucomicrobiales bacterium. GTDB lineage: Bacteria > Verrucomicrobiota > Verrucomicrobiia > Verrucomicrobiales > DEV007 > JACKQE01. Next base: position 3,258 of record JADZAX010000237.1, on the reverse strand, counting down.
AAACCTACAGACAATGTCGGACGAAAGCATCACAGAGAAAGTCAAAAATATCATCGTCGAGCAGCTCGGCGTGAACGCCGATCAAGTGGTTCAGGAAGCCAAGTTCATTGACGATCTGGGCGCTGATTCCCTTGACACCGTTGAACTTGTGATGGCTTTCGAAGAGGAGTTCAATATCGAGGTTCCTGATGAAGACGCCGAAAAGTTGACCAGCGTCGGCGAGGTGGTGTCCTACATCACCAAAGCGACCGCAGAAGCCTGATACAACTCAGCACTCCAGGCGGTTTAGGCCGATCCTAGGTAATCGAAACGCGCCCTCACAAGAGTTGGCGCGTTTTTTTTTTGTGGTCGGTAGACTCTCAAGAACTGCCTTTTCGACATGGACGCACCCATTCTGACCGTTTCGGAGATTTCCGGGCAGATCCGAACCCTGCTCGAAGCTGAATTCCGGGGTGTTTGGATCGAAGGAGAGGTGAGCAATTTCCGCCCCCACAGTTCCGGACACCAATATTTCACCCTCAAGGACTCGGGCGCTCAGATCAGCTGTGCCATGTTCCGGGGCCAGTCCGCACTGAACCGCCACCGGTTGGTCGATGGGCAACTCATTCAAGCTTTTGGGAACGTTTCGCTTTATCCGGCGAGAGGTCAGCATCAACTCATTGTTGAGTGGATCCGCCCGCAGGGGCAGGGCAGTCTTCAGGCTCGGTTTGAGGCTCTCAAACTGAAATTGGAAAGTGAAGGTCTGTTCGATCTGAACCGCAAGAAGGCCTTGCCCGTTTTTCCTCGCACCCTAGCGATCGTGACTTCTCCCACTGGGGCCGCCTTGCAGGACATACTCCAAATCTTGGGGCGCAGGGCTCCCTGGCTGCGGATTTTGGTTTTTCCGGTGCGAGTGCAGGGAGATGGGGCGGGACTTGAGATCGCGGAGGCGGTCAATCGCCTAGCTTCAAATCCCCCGGGATTGCCGGCCCTCGACGTCATCATCGTGGGGCGTGGGGGAGGGAGTATTGAGGATCTGTGGGCCTTCAATGAGGAAGTCGTTGCCAGAAGTCTCGCGGCTTGTCCCATCCCTGTCATCAGTGCGGTGGGGCATGAAATCGACTTCACCATTGCCGATTTTGTCGCGGATTTGAGGGCGCCAACGCCGAGTGCGGCCGCAGAGTTGGTCGTGCCGGATGGGGAAGTGCTTCAGCGCCGGCTCGATCAAGCGGGGGTCTCATTGCTGGCCAATGCCCAACGCGTCTTGGAGAATCGATCCCGCTTTTTGGCACTGATTCACCAAGCCCTGAGAGGCCGTGATCCCAGCAGCATGCTGGGAGCTCGCCTCCAGACGGTGGACTACTTGTGCGACCGATTGGAGCATGCCGTCAATCAAACGATGGCGGATGGCGCCCAACGCTTGGAAGCGGTCGCCCAGCGTCTAGCCGTCGTAAAGCCTGGTCAAGTGCTTCAACGAGCCCAGGACCAGCTCGACGCGGTCTGGAACCGACTCTTGAGGGCTGGTCAAGGCGCCTTGGATGCCCATCAAAAACATCTCGAATCCCTGCGGAAAATGGTACAAGCCCTCGGACCGCAAGGGGTTCTGGAGCGAGGCTATTCTTTGACCCTGGGGCCGGATGGTGAATTGGTGACGGATCCCGGAGAGGTGCCGTCCGGGACCCGTCTGGTGACGCGTGTTCGGCGTGGGGAGATTCGGAGTGTGGTCGAGTGATCTCCGGGCAGCGTCCCTAACACCTTTCTCGGTTGAAAGACGGCCACCTTCCGCCACACTGGTTCCCACCATGTGGACCACGATCAAGGAATATCAGGACATCCGGTTTGAGAAAACCGCCGACGGCATCGCAAAAATTACGATCAACCGGCCGGAGGTGCGGAACGCCTTCCGCCCGCTCACGGTGGTCGAAATGCTGGAGGCCTTTGATTTGGCTCATCAGGATGCCTCGGTCGGGGTGATTGTCCTCACCGGCGAAGGGCCGCTCGCGTTTTGCTCAGGGGGGGATCAGAAGATTCGTGGTGATTCCGGCTACGTTGGTCAGGACGGTGTCCCCAGACTCAATATTCTCGACGTCCAGAAAAAAATCCGCTCCCTACCCAAGCCTGTCAGTGCTATGGTGGCCGGCTATGCCATCGGTGGCGGTCATGTCCTGCATGTGGTTTGTGATTTGACCATTGCCGCAGAGAATGCCCGGTTTGGGCAGACCGGTCCCCGAGTCGGTTCCTTCGATGTTGGTTTGGGATCGAGCTATCTGGCTCGAATTGTGGGGCAGAAAAAGGCCCGCGAAATCTGGTACCTTTGTCGGCAGTATGATGCCAACCAGGCTTTGGAGATGGGATTGGTCAACACTGTGGTGCCTTTGGAACGCCTCGAGGAAGAGACGTTGCAATGGGCCCGGGAAATCATGGGGCATTCTCCTTTGGCTCTCCGCTGTCTCAAGGCGGCGCTCAATGCGGACTGCGACGGGCAAATGGGCCTGCTCGATCTGGCCGGGAATGCCACGTTGCTTTATTACATGACAGAAGAAGCCCAGGAAGGACGCGATGCGTTCAAAGAAAAGCGGGATCCTGATTTTTCCAAGTTCGAACGCGTGCCATGAACCCTTGGATCCTCGCTGCGCGCCCCAAAACATTGCCTGCCGCGATCGTCCCGGTCTGGATGGGGACCGTGTTGGCGATTCAGAGTGTTCCCGGCATTTCTTGGGGGCTTTTTTGCTCGACCCTCCTGAGTTGCCTCTGCATCCAGGTGGCGACCAACCTTTTCAATGATGCCATCGATTCGCAGAAAGGGGCGGACACGGCTGCCCGGCTGGGACCGGTGCGGGCCACGGCTGCCGGTTTGCTGCCGGTCCGGGCGGTTTGGACGGGAGCCTTTGTCTTTTGCGCTCTGGCGGCCTTGTTGGCTTGGCCAATTCTTCAGACCCGGGGCTGGCCACTTCTTGCCATCGGGACCGTTTCCTTGATCCTGGCGTGGGCGTATACGGGCGGGCCGTTTCCTTTGGCCTATGTCGGTCTGGGGGAACTCTTTGTGATTCTTTTTTTCGGATTCATCGCCGTGGGGGGATCGTGGTTTGTGCAAACCGGAAGCTTTCCGGATCGCACCGCTCTGTTGGTGGGACTTCAAACCGGTCTGCTGTCATCGGTCCTGCTGGCGATCAACAACCTGCGGGATGTGGATGAGGATGCGACCACCGGCAAGCACACCTTGGCGGTGCGGTTTGGGAACACTTTTGCCCGCCTCGAAATCGCCGTTTTTTGTCTCGT
>JADZAX010000236.1 GCA_020852405.1 Verrucomicrobiales bacterium | reverse complement strand
TTGCCAAAATCGATGGCCTCGCGGTTCACCTCCAGACCGTGCAGCAACGTCCGCTCCCAGCAGAGGACCCTGCCGGTCCGGGAATCCCAGCGGGGTTCGCTATGGGTGACCTGGCAGAGGTGGGCGCCCAGCTCCGCGATCCACAGCGGATCGATCCGGGCCACGGTCCGGGCGAACAGTTGGGAAGTGTGGACGATTTCTCCGGCGACGATCCAAGCCGGTTGACGGGGTTTTTTCTCCTGGGTGGACGGTGTGGCCGCGGCCTTCTTTTTCCCGGATGGAACGCGTCGTTCGTAGAGGTTGGATCCGGGATGGAGCTGGATGAGGCGGTTGCCCCCGGCGAGATAGGTGTTCCTCTCCTCCCTTCGGGCGATGTGTCCCAACTGGCCGGTTAGAATGCACCGGTGGATGGCATTTTCCCGGTTGGTCTGATCCTGGTGATCCTGCGGGAGATCACCGGATTCCCGCAGAGCTTCGCGCAGTTGGCGCCATACATCCCGCCATTCCCGCATCCGGACGACGCTGAGGTAGTTGGCCTTGCAAAACCGCCGCAAGGCATTGCCGCTGGACTGGTTCGCGGGATCTGGAGCCGCCTCCCAGAGCCGGAGCAGGGAGAGGAAGTCGGACTCCGGGCAATGCCAGGCCCGGTGTGCCTGGGCGGCCTTTTCCTTGGCGTCGTCGGGACGTTCCCGGGGATCGGGAACGCTCAATCCTGCGGCGATGACCAGCATCTCGGGCAGGCAATCCTCCCGCCGCGCCTGGAGGAGCATTCGTCCGAGCGTGGGATCAACCGGGAGCCGGGCGAGATCGCACCCCAGCGTAGTCATGTCATGGAGATCGTCCAGGCAGCCCAGTTCGTGGAGCAGTTGGTAACCGGCTCGGATGGCGGCCGGTGCCGGGGGATTGAGAAAGGGAAAGGTCTCGATCTCACCGAGTTGGAACGCTTTCATGCGAAGGATGACTTCGGCGAGATTGGAACGTTGGATTTCCGGCGTGGTGAAGGGGGGGCGTTTCGCGAACTCTCCTTCCGCCCAGAGACGGACGCAGACGCCGTCGCGGAGTCGCCCTGCCCGTCCAGCCCGCTGGTTGGCGCTGCTTTGGGAGATGTCTTCGATCGGAAGGCGCTTGGTCCGGTTGCGGGTATTGTAGCGGCTCATCCTCGCCAGCCCTGTGTCCACCACGGCCCGGATACGGGGCAGCGTGATGGATGTCTCGGCGACATTGGTGGCCACGATGACGCGGCGCCGCGGACCGGGTTCGAACACCCGTTGTTGTTCCCCGGCGGGCATCCGTCCGAACAGTCCGAGCACTTCGGTGCCCCCGCCCAGGCGGCCTTCCAACAGGTCACAGGTTTCCCGGATGTCCCGTTCGGTTGGCATGAAGACGAGGACGTCGCCATCGTGGGTTTCGAGGAGGAGATCTTCCACGGCATTGGCCGCGGCTTCCAGGAGTCCCAAGTCTTCCGCCTCATTTTCCGGAGGCGCATACCGGATCTCTACCGGGTACAACCGTCCGGATAACTCAATGATCGGAGCATTCCCAACATGCGCGGAAAACGCGGACGTGTCGATGGTGGCGGAGGTGATGATCAGCTTCAGATCGGGGCGCCGTGGCAGGAGGTCATGGAGATAGCCGAGTAGAAAATCGATGTTGAGGGACCGTTCGTGCGCTTCATCGAGGATCAGTGCCGAATAGCTTCTCAACAACGGGTCTGACTGGATCTCGGCGAGGAGGATGCCATCGGTCATGAACTTGATCCTGGTGTCGCTGCCGGTATCATCCTGGAAGCGCATTTTGCACCCCACTTCGCGGCCCCAGATGACTCCCATCTCCTCGGCGACGCGGCGGGAAACGCTCATTGCCGCGACCCGCCTTGGCTGGGTGCAGCCGATTCGACCCCGCGCTCCGGCGAGCGCTTCATGGCACATCTTGGGGAGTTGTGTGGTTTTCCCAGAACCGGTCTCTCCGGCTAGCACGACCACTTGGTGTTTCGCGATGGTCGCGACGATCTCATCGCGGCGCGCAGTGATGGGCAGGTCGGGAGGATAGTGGATGACTGGCATGGGAAGGACGCCGTCCCCAAGGACGGAGGGTAGCATACAGTCGGTGGGGGTTTTTTCCAATGCCGGGAGGCAGTCCAGGAGTCAACATGAGGGCGGGCATTGCCACGTTGTCTGGGAGGTGACATGGTATTCCGCGTTCCCGGTGGTGATGGTTGCTCCCGGTTGCCTATTTGCGTCCTCGTCAGCGGGCCTGATGTCTGGTAAAGTGCGTCCCAGATGTCAAACGTCCCGCGCTCCATGCCTGGTCGCCGCCGATTCCTGTGGGACACCGCTGGCGGTTTGGGGGGGCTTGCGATGGCCCATCTTTTCGGATCCCAAGGCTTGTTGCGTGGGACGGAAATTCGGGGAAATCCTCAACTGCCTCGGGCGACCCATTTTCCCGCCCGGGCCAAGCGGGTCATCTGGCTCTTCATGCATGGCGGACCGAGTCACCTCGATTTGGTCGATCCCAAGCCGGAGCTCATCCGTCTGGCCGGCCAGCCGTTGCCGGAGAGTTTCGGAGAGGTCAAAACACGCCGCAAAGTCGCGCAGAATCCGTTGCTGCCTCCTCTCATGCCATTCCGTCCCCGTGGTCGGAGCGGTCTGGAAATCAGTGATTTTCTGCCCCATCTGGCCGGAGTTGCGGATGAACTGTGCGTGGTTCGGAGCTGTCACGGGGATAGTGTGAACCATCCCCAGTCGGTTTATCAGATGAACACCGGTTCAATCCTGATGGGAAAGCCGAGTGTGGGGAGTTGGGTGGCCTACGGGCTGGGTTCGGAGAATGACAGCCTGCCGGCGTTCCTCGTCATGCCCGATCCAGGAAGCGGCCCCAAAGGCGGTCCGCCAGCCTGGGGCAGCGGGTTTCTGCCCGCGACCTACCAGGGAACCACGTTGCGCCCGGGACCGGTGCCGATTCTTGATCTGGCCCCGGCGGAGGGTTTTGCGCCTCCCCGGGGTCGGCGGGTGCTGGATCTGACCCAAGCTCTGAACCGTGTCCATTGGGAGGCCGCCGATCACGATGACGAACTTAAGGCAAGGATCGACGCGGCCGAACTGGCCTTCCGCATGCAGGCGGCGGCGCCGGAGTTGGTCGACATCTCGGGAGAGTCACGGAGCACCCGCGCGCTCTATGGGATCGACGATCCGGCGACCCGGGAGTTCGGCACGCGCTGTCTCATGGCGCGGCGTCTCATCGAGCGAGGGGTCCGGTTTGTGCAACTCTACTCCGGAGACACGAATGGTTGGGATGCTCACGACGATGTGCTGAAAAACCACGCGGAATTCTGCGGACGCACCGACCGTCCCTCGGCAGGGTTGATCCGAGATCTGCGGCAACGTGGGCTGCTGGACGACACCTTGGTGGTCTGGGGGGGTGAGTTTGGTCGCATGCCGATGAGTGAGAAAGGCAAGGGGCGCGACCACAATCCCTGGGGATATTCCGTGGTCCTCGCCGGAGGCGGTGTCCGGGGCGGGTATGCCCATGGAGCGACCGATGCGGTCGGATTGCGGGCAGAGCGCAATCCGGTGCATGTCCACGATCTTCACGCCACCATGCTGCATCTGCTTGGGCTGGATCATGAGCGCCTTGTTTTTCCGGTGGATGGCAGGACGGAGCGCCTGACGAATGTGTTTGGCAACGTGGTGACGGATCTGCTGGCATGAGAGCGGCTGGAACCATGGTAATCCTGCTTCTGTTGATGGGACTGGCCGCCTTCGCCAAGGCCGAATCCCCGGCTATCGTAGAGAAACCTCTCACGGAAGGCGACCGGACCCACTGGGCGTATGGTCCCCTTGCCCCGGTCAAGACCCCCGATGCCGGATCCGGGAATCCCGTGGATGTTCTCCTGTTATCCAGTCCCGCCATGCGAGGCCGGGGTTTCGCCCCTCCTGCTGATCCGGCAACGTTGTTGCGGAGGCTGACCTTCGACCTCACCGGCTTGCCGCCCACCCCGGAAGCCTTGTCCGCCTTTCTGAAAGCTCCATCCGACGACGCGTATCTCGCTGAAGTCGACCGGTTGCTCGGGTCGAAGGCCTGCGCCGAGAATCTGGCCCGGCATTGGCTGGATCTGGCCCGGTTCGCCGAGACTGACGGGTTTGAGTTCGATGCCGTCCGCTCCGGGGCGTGGCGCTACCGGGACTGGGTGGTCGCGGCTTTGCAACGTGATTTGCCTTATAATGTGTTCGTCCGGGCCCAAATCGCGGGTGATCTGCTGGATGGCCAACCGGACCGTGACTGGCTCGCCCTGGGCTCCGGCTTTCTTCTCAGTGGGCCGGATATGCCCGACGTCAACGACCAGGAGGAACGACGCCACACGCTGCTCAACGAAATGACCGGCACCGTCGGGGTGGTCTTTCTCAGCACCTCCCTGGGGTGCGCACAATGCCACGACCACCCCTATGATCCGGTCAGTCAGGCAGATTTTTACCGGATGCGCGCGGTTTTTGAGGAAACCGTGACGCCTGCCGCCCGCAAACCCATCGGCACGGTGGTGCGGGCTTCCGCTCCGGGCTTGGCGCCGTTGCCGCGTCTCTGGGTGAGGGGCGATCCCCACACCCCCGGCCCTGAAGTCACTGCTGCCGCTCCCCGGATTCTCCGGGGCGAAACCTCCGATGCTCTCCCCAAAGGTGGGGAACGCCTTGCCTTTGCCCGGTGGCTCACCTCGGAAACCAATGTTCTTTTTCTCAGATCCATCGCCAACCGGCTCTGGCAATGGCACTTTGGCCAGCCGCTGGTGGCAACGCCCAATGATTTCGGCACACTCGCGGCGCTCCCGGATCAGGGAGTCCTCCTGGACTGGTTGGCGGGGGAATTGCCCCGTCGGGCTTGGAGCCTCAGAGAAATGCAACGCTTGCTGGTGACTTCCCAAGCATACCGGCAACGTGGGGGAACCTCGAAGGAAGATTTCCTTCGGAGCCGCCGTCGCCTGAGCGGCGAGGAAATCCGCGATGCCCTGCTGTCCCTCTCGGGGGCGCTCAATCCCAAACCGGGAGGTCCCGGGGTGCGTTATCCCCTACCTCCGGAAATCACGGTCACGCTCCTTGCCAACCAGCGTGAGGTCGATCCCGATCCAGCGGAGCATGACCGCCGAAGCCTCTATCTCTTTGCGAGACGCAATCTACGGCATCCTCTGTTCGACGCTTTCGACCGTCCCGATGCCCTCGCCAGCTGCGCCCGCCGTCCGGTTTCAACCACCGCACCGCAGGCGCTGATGTTGCTCAATTCCCCTTTCACGCATCGCATGGCGGGACGGGCGGCGGCCAGAGTTGCCGCCAGCGGGGTTGCCCAAATTGACGACTGGATCGAGCGGGCCTCCCGTCTCATTCTTTCGCGGGATCCCACTCCCCAGGAGAGGCAACTCGCCACTGCGTTTTTCGACGGGCAGGCGGATTCCTCCCGTTTGGCCGATTTTTGTCTGGCGCTCTTCAATTCCAACGCTTTTCTCTATGTGGAATAGGGAGTAGTGGGGGAAAGACAGGTTGCAGGGTTGCATTTTTTTCCGGTTACGGTAAAAACGTGGGAGATGAGCCACCCTCCCACGATGGACCCTCTGATTTCCACCTCTGCCAAGACTGCGACCCAGTCGAAGGAAGAGGCTGAAGCCTTGCGCCTCAATGGCGCGGCGGTGCTCATTGTCGATGAGGACCCTGCTTTCCAATTGGGGCTCAAAACATTCCTCAAGGAATACGTGGGCTTTTCCGAAGTCCACACCGCCCGGGATGGTGTGGAAGCGCTGGAGCGGATCGCGAGCACTCCTTCGATCGAGATCGTGACGCTGGATTATAAAATGCCGCGGATGGACGGCCTGGAATTCCTCACCCGACTGCAAAGCGAGGCTCCCCGTTCCATGAGCGTGATCATGATCACGGGTTACCCATCCGACCAACTGGAGGAACAGTTCCGTTCCCACCGATCCGAGCGGCTTCATACCGAGTATTTCCTGACCAAGCCGATCGAGTTCGAAAAACTCGAGACCGTGATCCTCGACAGTTACGAATCGCTCAAAAAGGCACAAATCGAAGCCGCCCGAATCGAAGCCGAAGCCGCCGCTCGCCAGGAGGCCGGCGATACGGCCCCCGTTGCGGAGGCGCTCTCGGTCCGGATGGAGGGCGTGCTGCGCCGCATTCTGGAGCGCCTCGACAGCCTCGAAGGCCGCGTGGCGGCTCTCGCGGTATCCGCGCCTGCCGTCATGCCTGCTCCGGCTCCGGTCCAGATCACCGGGGCGCCCTCACTGGTGCTTCCACGGGAGCCATTGGTGGCCCGTCTCGCCAAATCGCTGCTCAAAGGCATTCTCCTCATCGTGTTTGCCTGGGCGGTCGTCCGTCACGGTTTGCTGGACCACATGCTGGAAAGTTTCGGACTCGCTCCGGAGTCGTGGTTCCTGCCTCCGGGAAAAGGACCGGCGCTTTGAGGAGAAGTGGCTGATGCCATCCCCCGATGTCCGAATTTGCGAATGATGGTCCGGATGTCCTTCCCGTTCTGGGCTGGAGGGAGTGGCTGGTACTTCCCGACCTGCGGATCCGCCACATCAAAGCGAAGGTCGACACGGGGGCCCGCAGTTCGGCCTTGCATACCCACTGGCAGAAGGTCTACACCGCTGAAGACGGCACCGCCCGGGTGCGGTTCGGACTGAGGCCCTTCCGAACCCGTCCGGAGTTCGAGGTGGCCTGTGATGAACCGGTGATCGATGTCCGGGTGGTGAAAGATTCCGGTGGACATGCGGAGAAACGCCCTTTCATTCAAACCACAGTGCGCCTGGGTTCATGGTCCTGGCCCGCCGAGATGAGTCTCACCAACCGGGAAACAATGCTTTTTCGCATGCTATTGGGGCGTTCCGCGCTGTCCGGCCGGTTTTTGGTGGATCCGGCCCGGTCCTATCTTTTAAGATAAGCCTCCCCTCCCTCCCCCCAAAAAAACCTTTTTCCCGTGCCGGAGCCGCGCCCTGACTCCGGGATTTCTCATGAAAATTGGCATTCTTTCTCGCGACAAGACTCTCTACTCCACGAAAAGCCTCCATGAAGCCTGCGTCCGCCGGGGGCATGAGGTGAGGGTGATCGATTATCTGAAATGTCACATGGAGATCACCTCCCGGCGGCCCACGATTTTCCTGGGTGACGAGGAGTTGCATTTCGATGCCATCATCCCCCGCATCGGGGCCTCACACACCTTTTTCGGCTGTGCCGTGGTCCGTCAGTTTGAAATGATGGGGGTCTACAGCGTGAATGAATCGGTCGCCATCTCCCGCAGTCGGGACAAACTCCGCTGCCTGCAACTTCTGGCGCGGCAGGGCATCGGACTGCCGGTGACGGGCTTCGCCCATGATCCCAGAGCCACCGAACATTTGATCCGTCTCGTCGGTGGGGCACCTCTCGTCATCAAGCTCGTCGAAGGCACCCAGGGAATGGGGGTCGTGCTTGCCGAGACTCGCCAGGCGGCCGAAAGCGTCATCGAAGCATTCCGGGGGTTGAATGCGAACATTCTTGCCCAGGAGTTCGTCAAGGAGGCCAATGGCGCCGATCTGCGCTGTTTGGTGGTCGGCAAGAAGGTGGTCGCTTCCATGCTGCGTCAGGGCAAAGAAGGTGATTTCCGTTCCAACCTTCACAGAGGTGGCACCGCAAAGAAAATCATCTCCACCAAAGAGGAGCGGATCGCCGCCGTGCGGGCCGCCCAGATCGTGGGGCTGAATGTCGCCGGGGTCGATATCCTGCGCTCGAACCACGGTCCGCTGGTGCTGGAGGTGAATTCTTCCCCGGGCTTGGAGGGGATCGAAACCGCCACCGGCAAGGACGTGGCAGGTCTCATTGTGGAATGCATTGAAAAACACGCGCCGGAAGGCGATACCCGCACTCGTGGAAAAGGCTGATCAATCTTCCTCCCGCAAACCCCGCCGGGTCAAACCCACCGTGGCACCGCCGGCCCATGTTCCCCGCAGCGTCCTGCGGATTGGGGATCGGGAATTTCTGCCCGGAGAGTCGGGAAAGGTGGAGATCAAAATCGGATCGTTGATCGACTACCAACCCGTTACCATGACGGTCCACGTGCACCGTGGCAAGCAACCCGGGCCAAGGATTCTCCTCAGCGCCGCCCTGCATGGAGACGAGATCGTGGGAGTGGAGATCGTCCGGAGTTTTTTGCGCTCCCGGCTTTTATCGCGCCTCCACGGGGATGTGGTGGCCGTGCCGGTGGTGAACCTGCCGGCGTTCCTCGCCCGTTCACGTTACCTGCCTGACCGGAGGGATCTCAACCGGGTTTTTCCCGGTTCCACGAACGGTTCCCTCGGCAGCCGGCTGGCCAGCGTCTATCTGCAGGAAGTCGTTGCCAAGTGCACCCACATCATTGATTTCCACGCCGGTTCGGTGAACCAGCCGAACCTGCCCCAGATCCGCTTCTCTCCCGGGGACACGGCCGCTTTGGCCATGGCGCGCGCCTTCCGAGCCCCCGTGGCCATCGAGACCACCATCCGGGCTGGATCTTTCCGTGAATCGGCCTACCGCAAAGGTATTCCCTACCTGCTTTATGAAGCCGGAGAAGCCCACCGGGTCGACCAAGCGGACATCCGTTGTGGCTTGCAGGGCATCACCGGCGTGATGAGACACCTCGGGATGTTCCCGGAGGAGGTCCGGCATCCGCGGAAGGGCAAAGCCAAAGTGAAGGGAAAGCGGCCGGAGACTTTCATCAGCCCCTCCACCTCTTGGCTGCGAGCCCCGCGGGGCGGTATTTTCCGTCCCTTTGTGGATCTCGGTGAAGCCGTCACCAAAGGCATGGTCGCCGGCATCGTGGCCGATCCCTTCGGGCAGCATGAGACGGACATCATCGCCCGAACCGAAGGCATCGTCATTGGAATCTCCCGCAAAGCGGCCGTGGACGAGGGCGATGGAACCTTCCACGTGGCCCAAACCACTCATGCGGTCACCGTGCAGGAGAGTATCCAGGAAAACCGTTCCCTGATCGATGCCGAGGAGGCAGCGGATACCGCCGCTTGGTGATCCGGTGGGGTTGGCGTGTTTTCCCGCTGGTCGGATCGGGCTGGCTCATGTTTAGATGGAGCCATGAACTCATGGTTGCGGTGTTTCCTGATGGCAGGGCTGGCGTTCTTGGCGGTCACGGCCCGGGCGGCTCCGCCTCCATTGGACCGGCCCAATTTCATTTTGGTATACTGCGACAACCTCGGCAACGGCGATGTCCAATGCTTCCATCCTGAAGCCAGGCAGCGCACCCCGCGTCTCAACCTCATGGCGCGGGAGGGTTTGCGTCTGACCAGCCTGTATTCAGCAAGCGGCGTCTGCACTCCCAGCCGGGCCAGTCTGATGACGGGCTGCTATCCGCGCCGGGTCAATCTGCAACGCAGCGACACCGGAGCGGTGCTTCAGCCAGTGGCCACCAAGGGGTTAAATCCTGACGAGGTCACCATTGCCGACGTGCTCCGGCAGCGCGGCTACGCCACTGGCATCATCGGCAAATGGCATCTCGGGGACCAACCGGATTTCCTGCCGACCCGGCAGGGGTTCGACACGTTTTTTGGCATCCCCTACAGTGATGACATGACCCGCGACAAGAAGCCTGATGTATGGCCAGAATTGCCGCTCATGCGGAACGAAAAAGTCCTCGAAGCCCCGGTCGATCTTGACCTGATCACGAAACGGTACACTGCCGAGGCCGTCCAGTTCCTCGAGAAGCACCGGGAAGGTCCGTTTTTTCTCTACCTGCCTCAGGCCATGCCTGGAAGCACCAAGGATCCCTATGCCAGTCCTGCTTTCAAAGGCAAATCCGCCAATGGCCACTGGGGTGACAGCATTGAGGAGCTGGACTGGTCGATGGGCGAAATCCTTGACACCCTGAAGCGTCTCGGTCTGGATGAAAACACTTTGGTGGTCTGGACCAGCGACAATGGCGCGCCGTTGCGGAATCCGCCGCAGGGCAGCAATGCCCCCTACAAAGGCTACGGCTACAACACCTCAGAAGGTGCCATGCGCATGCCCGGCATCGTCCGCTGGCCCGGCCGGGTGCCGCCCGGCACCACTTCGACCGCGCTTTGCACGATGATGGATTGGTTGCCGACATTCGCCCATCTCGCCGGGGCGGGATTGCCGGCGAAAGTCATCGACGGACATGATCTCGTTCCGGTGCTGCTTGACCCGGGGCGAACCGCCACCCCCTATGATGACAAAGGCTTCTTCTACTATCAAGGAGACCAACTGCAGGCGGTCCGGTCCGGGGTTTGGAAGCTATATCTGCCCCTGCCCAACAAACTGGTCAACATCGGTGGCAAAAGCTCCCCGGCTCCGGCCCAGCTTTTCGATGTGGTGCATGATGTGGGAGAAAACGAAGAAGTGTCCGCTGCCCATTCCGACATCGTGACCCGGTTGACCTCGCTGGCGGCGGAGGCACGGTCTGAACTGGGGGATCTCGACCTGCCCGGGACTGGCCAACGGCCGGCTGGGAGGACCTCCACCGCGACCGCCCGCCGGTTGCAGGAGTAATTGGCCTTTGATTTCTCTGGTGGCTGGGGGATGGCTGAATTAGAGTTTGGCTTGTGAGGAGAAGATATGGGGATTTCGGTTGCCTCTCTGCCCATCCCATTTGCCAGCTTCAGGAGAAGGCGCATTTCCAAAGTGCGGCCTGGAAATCAATCAGTCACCTGTTTCACCCTATGAAGAATCCCAGCGTTTTTGGCACGGCAATGATCCTTTTTTTGGTGCCGCTGCCGCTCACCAATAGTCAGGCTCAGGGGGAGCGTATGTTCACCGGGGCCGGAGAGAGCCAAGCGATCCTTCCCTCTTCGGGAGGCGGATCGGTTCCGGGAAGCAATTCCGGCTCAAAGAAGGCCTTTGGAAAAGTCAAAGAACTGACGGACCAGGATGACCGCGCCACGGTGAATCTACCTGTCGGGCGGACTGTCCAGCTCACTCTCCCTGCCAATAGCAGCACCGGCTATCAGTGGGAGCTGGGAGTCTCACTTCAAGGAAAACCGGTGGCATTGCTCAGCAAGACTTACAAGAGCGATCCAAAGCCTCCCGGCTTCACTGGCGGGGGAGGCAAAACGGTTCTCATCTTCAAGGCCAATGGTTCTGGTGAAACCAAAGTCACTCTGATTTACAAGAGCCCCAGCGGCAAAGCCGGAAAATCATTCACCTTCACGGTCAAAACTCCCTG
>JADZAX010000235.1 GCA_020852405.1 Verrucomicrobiales bacterium | reverse complement strand
GGTGACGCGGGCTTTGCCCTGGCGTCCACCGAACCTTACGATGCCATCGTGCTCGATATCATGCTCCCGGGTCGCGACGGACTGAGCATCCTGCGGGGTCTCCGAAGCAAAGGAATCCCGGTGCCGGTCATCCTGCTGACCGCCCGCGGCGAATTGGATGAGCGGGTCGAAGGTCTCAACTTGGGCGCCGATGACTATCTCACGAAACCGTTCTACGTCGAAGAACTGACGGCGCGCCTGCGCACAGTGGTCAGACGGTCCCGCGGGGACTCCGCCCACATTCTACGGGTCGAGGACCTGCAGATGGACCTGATCCGCCACACGGTGCACCGGGGAAGCGAGGAGATCCCTCTCTCGATGCGTGAGTTCTCTCTCCTGGAATACTTGATGCGCTCTCCGGGGCGTGTCCTCAGCCGGATCCAGATCACCGAACATGTCTGGAACTATGGCTTCGATCCGGACACCAATCTAGTCGATGTCTATGTGCAGAGGCTCCGCAAAAAGATCGACCGGACTCACGACACCAAACTCATCGAAACCGTGCGAGGCGTGGGCTACCGCATCGGGAGCCGCGCATGAACTCTCTCCGTTTCCGTCTCGCGCTCCTGTCCTCCGTGCTTTCGATGCTCGTCATCGTGGTGCCCGGAGTGTTGTCCTCGCTCGGCATGGTCCACCTGTTGCGGGAATCCGTAAGGCTGCGCCTGAAAATTCCCATCGACCGACTCCTCCGGGATCTGCACCCCCATCTGGACAACCGCTCGGCCTTCGCTTACATCGAACGGGCCTATGGCGAGGAAATCGCCGCCGGCAACCTTCTCATTCTGGCCCGGCAGCGGGGCCACGAAGAGCCTCTTTTTCAAAAGCCAGCAGAAGCGTGGCCCGAAATATTGCCCGAGGCATTCTGGAAAGAGGAAGACCCTGCAGGGGAGACTGAACGACCGTCACCGGAACTCGATGATTTGACGGATCTGTTCTTTCCCGCGCCACCGCATCGACCTCCCGGTGAGGAAAGACATGACCCGGGCGGCGAAGAGCGCCGTGGTCCAGGCGAGGAAGGGCGTCATCGGGAACTTCGAGACCGGTTGCCTCCGCCGCCGACAGAGGAACTTTCCGTCGATTACCACAATGCGGTCTGGGGCGGCAAGCGATGGATTTTCGGAGTGGCCCGACAACATGGTTTCACAGTCTTGATGGCCCAGCCTCTTTCCCGGTATGATTCCGAAGTCCGCAGGATCATGATCCTGTTTGGCACAGCAGTCCCGGTCTGCCTTTTCTTCGTCGGAGGGGCCGGGTGGTTCATTGCCCACCGGGCTCTGCGACCGGTTCGCAGCATCGCGGAAACGGCCCGCCACATTTCTACTTCCGCGCTCCAGGACCGCATCCCGGTCACCACTCCCCGGTCCACGGAAATGGATGACCTGATCACGATTCTCAATGACATGATGGATCGCCTTGAACGCGGGTTTCTCCATGCGACCCGTTTCAGCGCGGATGTGTCCCACGAGTTGAAAACGCCGCTCGCCATCATGCAGGGCACCATCGAGACAGCCCTCAAGGAATGCGAGCCGGGCAGTCGAGAGGAGACCAATCTGCTCAGCCTCGGCCAGGAATGCCAACGCCTCAAATCCATCACCCGGAGTCTCCTGCTGCTCTCCCAGGCCGACTCCGGCCATCTGCCGGTGCACCGTCAAGAGGTCCCCCTGTCTGAAGAAATCGCCGACCTCTGCGAAGATGCCGCGATTCTCTGCGAACCGATGCACCTGACTTTGGAAAAAGAAATCGCTCCTGATCTGAAACTCCACACCGATCCGGTGCTCCTGCGCCAGGCGTTGCGGACTCTCGTCAGCAATGCGGTGAAATACAACCGCCGGGACGGCGCCGTGAGGTGCTCCCTGCGGACCGGGAGCGGAGGGAGCACCGCGGTATTTGAAATCTCCAACACCGGCCCGGGAATCCCCGCAGAGGACCGGAACCACATTTTCGAACGCTTCTACCGGGCCGACAAGGCCCGCAGTCGTGAGGTGGATGGATTCGGTCTGGGACTGAATCTTGCCCGGGAAATCCTCCGCGCGCTGGATGGGGATCTGCAACTTGTGGAGTCCACTGATCAGGAGACCCGCTTCCGCGTCATTCTTCCGATCACCCTTGGGGTCACGTCCCATCCAACCTGATAAAGTTGACCACCCGTGAGGGCCGGAAGTGCCGGCGCTGCTCCTGGTCGGCGATCCCGCTTCTCTCTGGTCGGAAACGTGATCCCAGCCCGCCACAAGGGCAATCCCCCTCCGCATTTGCATTTCCTGGCGGTCAGCGCGAAAGTCGCAGCCCCGGAATCCTCCGCTTTCTCCTGTCTCACCCATGTCCGACATCCCGAACGTCCTCGCCGAACGCTACGCCTCCCCCGCCATGCGCGACATTTGGTCGCCGACCGGCCGCATCCGCCTCGAGCGCCAGCTCTGGATCGCCGTGATGAAGGCCCAGCAGGAACTCGGACTCGACATCCCGGGTGAGGCCATCGCCGACTATGAGAGCGTCGTCGACCGGATTGACACCGACTCCATCGCGGCCCGCGAACGCGTCACCCGTCACGATGTGAAGGCCCGCATCGAGGAATTCTGCGACCTCGCCGGCCATGAGCACATCCACAAAGGCATGACCAGCCGAGATCTCACGGAGAATGTCGAGCAACTCCAGATTTACCGCGCCCTGGAGGTCATCCGACTCAAGACCGCGGCCGCCCTGGTCCGCCTCTCCCGCCGGGCCACGGAACAGCGGGATCAGGTGCTCACCGCGCGGACGCACAATGTCGCCGCCCAGGTAACCACCCTCGGGAAACGTCTCGCCATGTTCGGGGAGGATCTGAGCGGCGCCTTCGACCAGCTCCTTCATCTCCTCGCGACCTACCCGGTGCGGGGACTCAAAGGGGCCGCCGGCACGCTGCTCGACCAGCTCAGTCTTTTCGATGGCGATGCCGCCCGGGTGGCCCGGCTTGAAGAGAGCGTGGCGCGCCACCTCGGGCTGCCCGCCTGCCTCGAAAACACCGGCCAGGTCTACCCGCGCAGCCTTGACTTCCGCGTCGTCAGCGTGCTCAACGAACTCGCCTCCGGTCCCTCCAGCTTTGCCAAAACATGGCGTCTCATGGCCGGTCACGAGCTCGCCAGCGAGGGCTTCGCCAAAGGACAGGTCGGCTCCTCGGCAATGCCGCACAAGATGAACAGCCGCTC
>JADZAX010000234.1 GCA_020852405.1 Verrucomicrobiales bacterium | reverse complement strand
TCCGCGCGTGGAAACAGGCCAACAATCTCGACAAGGCCCTCCACCGCAGGAGCGGGGAACACCACCTCATGGCCATCCTGCTGACCGCCATGATCAACCACCTCGTCGGGATGCGCATGGCGCGGGTTCTCAGCGAAAAGAAGGCCGTGGACGAACTCAGCTACGAAAAGCTCTACGACGCCCTCGCCATCCACCATCAGGCCGCCAAACGATGGGAGGAACTCCTGACATTCGCTCCCGTCATGAAACACGTCGAACGGGACAAACGAAAACGAAAGTCCCCAGTCACACCAAGGGCTCTGGGCTTAGGTTGATGCGAATGGGAACCCCGGCTAACGAGCAAGGAACGCCATCAAGTGGGAAAGCTCTGCGATCAGGTTCGGGAGGCCCGCGGGCTTCATCTCCGGTATCTCTTAGGCGGACCAAGGAGATACCGGAGATGAAGCCCGAGAACAACGCTTTAGTAGGAGCATTGAGTTGGTCGTGGTGAAGCTGCCCAAAATGGAAGGAGAGAAGACGTTAGTTCTCCTGCCCAATCGTTGGGTGATCGAACGAAGCTTTGCCAGGCTCAACCGATTTCGCCGACGGGCCAGAGACAATGAGCGCCTGGCCGAGCACCTCGCAGGATACCACTGGGTCGCCGCCATCCTGCTCGCTCTGAACTCATTATTGCCCTATAGTTCAAAACAGGCTCTCATGAGCCACCAGGCCACCCCGGTGCCAGCGTCTCACGGCAACACCAATCCCACCACCTTTTCCATGATCCGGTATTGGGCCTCGTAGGCCGATTCTCCTTCCACGGTTGAGACCAGACGCCCCGCCGGGAGGGACGCCGCGACGGACCATCCCAGATGGATCCAGCGCCCCTGGCCGACCTTGCGGCTGCCCAGGATGGTGCGACCGTCCTCTCCGCCCACAAGATTCTCCCCTCCGTTCCAGGGCTGCGGCACCACCGCTTTGCTGGCAGCCCAGTCCGGCACCCCGCCGCGTGGCAGATGGGCCACCCAGTCATGGTCCGGCAATCGCACGGTCGGAACAAAGGCCGGGAGCTGGCCCACCGGCAAGGGTTCCCCGGTGAGCTCCTCCAGCAGCGCTTTGCCTTCGCCACCGGCGAAAATCTGCCCGGCCGTCCCGATGGTCGTCAAGAGGATCCCACCGCGGTCAAAAAACGCCTTCACCGCGGCGGAATCGTTCATCGTGAATCGGTTCGGATCCATTTTGGCCCGCGTCAGATCTCCGTTGTAAACAACCGCGCGCAACCCTTTCCACTCCTCCGGGGCGAGCCACGTTTTTTCATACGGAATGACTTCGGCGCCCTGCTTCTCCAGCGCGTATTGCCACAAGGGGGCGTCGAACGCGGGATACCCCATGATCAGGGCGACTTTTGGCCTCTCTGGCACCTTGGCGGCGGGATCCAGAAAGGGCGCCAGGACCGGTGCCTCCGCCACAGGATTCCCCGCAGGGTGCCCGAACGCATCGAACCTTCCCCGGATACCGATTCGCCAGGGCTCCGCAGCCAGAGGGATCATCCCGACATCGGGTGCTCCCGCATCTCCCGCCGCCAGCAAGCCGTCCTCCGGCCAGGCATTCTCAAGGGACACGCCCGCATTCACCGCGCTGCCGGAGGCGGAGATCCGTTGGTCCTCCGGTCCGAGGAATCCTGGATCGCCCCAGCGGTCATGCTCGGTCCATTTCTGCCCCGGAAAGGCCGCCCCACTGCGATATCTCTGGAGATGGGAAACGGCTCCGGCCGCGCCCACTCCGGCCGACCAGTGGAGATTCCCATCGGCGAAGAAATCCGGGCGACCTTCGGGAAGCACTTCTCCCGGCAGCCCCTGCTCCTGCCAGAAGAGGTTGTTGAAAATCCGGCGTTTCGTTCCTTTGCCCATGGCTTTGCCGGTGCCGCTTCCGTAATAACTCCGCCAGGGAGGATCATGGTCGAGGAAGGTGTTGTGATAAATGAACAGGGGCTCCCAGCCGGGGCTCCCATGATCCCCGCTGAAGCGGCCATATGTCAGGATCCCGGTTTCCCCGGGACCGGGCTGCTGGTAGTGCACCGTTTGGCGGTAGTCGAACAGATTGCGGTAGATCCAGACCCCGGCACCGAGCTGCTTGGCATCGCTTTCGCCGATGGTCTTCTGGCGGCCATGCCCCACCCCGAAAGCAAACGTGGACAGGCAACGCGAAAAGACATTATGATGGACCCTCACCGCCCCCCCGCGTGTCGAACCGTCATAAGCCGTGTTGCAGGTCAGAAACACCCCGTCGTCGCTGACATTGTCGAGGAGGCAGTGATGGATATCCACCTGCCCGACCCCGCCAATGAAGACTCCGTCGACACTGTCGGTGAATTCGCAACGGACAAACTCGAAGTCCGCGTTTCCCCTGGCGGGAGGGCTCCAGTGGCTCGCCGAGACGAGACGGGACTCAATGGCGCGGTATTTCAGGCTGCCCCGCCAGGTCCAAGGCGCCGCCAATCCGCGAAACGCGCAGTCGCCGCACCGCAGACCGCGGGTGCCGGTCACCTGAAGAGCGCTGGCCCCACCGTAGAGCGTCACGCCCTCCAGCAGGACATTGGCACAGTCCCGCAGCGCCAAGGGAGCCCCGACCGATCCCCTCAGCACCAGGCCCCGCAGGACCACATGGGCCGCCCCGTCAAGCATCAGGGCCGGCTCCCGGCTGGTTGCGACACAGAGCCGCACCTGGCGGGGATCCGTGGGACCACGGTAGTTTTCCTCCTCCAGGACCGTCTGGGAGGTGTGGGCGAGACGCACATGGAGGCGGCCGGATTCCGGATCGTGCCAGACCCCCGGGCCGCAGTAAATGCCCCCGCCCTCCCCGGTTTTGCCGTCCTGCAGGAGCGAGAAATACTCGTTGGCACTGCGAAGGTCTCCAGAGGTCCGGTAGCCATGCAACGGCACCATGTTCCCCGCAAAATGGCCCAAGGCACTCGTCTGGGCCTCGCTGGAGACGGTCTCCACAGGATAAGATTTGACCGAACGGAATTCCCCGCCCCCGCCGTCTGGAAACGGTTCCCAACACCCTGAGGGATCGTCAAAAAACTCGGCCCGCCCTCCGTCGATCACCGCGATTTCTCCCGGATAAGACCGGATGGTGAGAGGAGCCTCCGGCGTGGCCCGGAGCGTCACAACACTGTGCCCGTAATGGAGTCCGGCCCGGAGAACGATGGTATCCCCGGGTCCCGCAGCGCCCAGCGCGCGGCCCAGAGTCCGCCAGGGATGCGCCACCGAGCCGTCTCCCGGAGTTTCATCCAAGCCCTGCACGGCATCCACCACCCAATGCCTGCCCGGCTCCTCCAGGGGCCAGTCCCAGGCCGTTGGCAGGGGTCGCAACGGCGGCCCCAGAACGGGCTCCGTGGGACCGGCCTCCAAGGATGCGGACCAGGCGAGCAGGGCACACCAAAGAACGGAGACGAACTTGATCTTCATGGGAGGAGGATGTCTTCCCGGCATTTGTATCAGAAGGGACTCCCCCGCCACAAGACCAGAATACGCAACGCATGCGGGAGAAGCCCGGACGGGAGCCCATCGCGGGAAGACTACTGGCGACTCCGAGGACCTGGCGTCAACGCCCCGAACAGGCGCTTGGTTGGCGATGGTTGACAATTTGCGGACCGGGAGCATCCTATTGCCCACCGGAGTCTTTCTGATCTTCATGAAAACCGGAGCCTGTCATCATTTCTCCCCTCAGGGGATGACGCGGCGGTCCTTTCTCCAAGGAACGGCCTGTGGTTTCGGCTCTCTGGCTCTCAATGCTTTGGCGGCACAAGAAATGTCGGTGTCCGGCTCTGCCCACTTCCCGGGGCGGGCCAAGCGGGTGATTTTACCGTTCCTCCATGGCGGAGTTTCGCAGGCGGACTCTTTCGACCACAAGCCGCGTCTCGCCACTGAGCATGGCCGTCCCCTGCCCTTCAAACCGCTGGCGAACCTTGACGCGACCAAAGACGGCAAGATGGGCAAGGTTTTTGCCTCTCTGCGGAAATTCCGCCGGGCAGGACAGAGCGGCAATTCGGTGAGCGATGTTTGGCCCCACCTCGGCAAGCAGATCGACGACCTCTGTTTCATCAAAGCCATGGAAACCCTGGGGACCTCCCACGGCCAGACCGTGAGCATGCTCCACACCGGGGCAGACAGTCTCGTCCGCCCTTCGCTGGGAGCCTGGGCGAGCTATGGCGGTGGTTCCGAAAATGCCAGCCTTCCCGGGTTCATCTCCATCGCCCCGCCCCGCGGACACGGCGGCCCCCGCAATTTCGGGTCCGCCTTTCTCCCGGCAAAACACGGAGGCACCGCCATCGGTCATGCCACCATAGATGTCGGCAAAGAAGCCCACATTCGATATCTCGAAAGACCGCTCGACGGAGACCGTCTGCGCCAACGCGAGCTCGGCTTCCTCCAGGAGTTGAACGCGGCCCATCTGGAGCGCTCCGGTGGGAGTGATGCCCATATTGAGGGAGTCATCGCGAGCTACGAAATGGCGTTCCGAATGCAGGGAGTCGCACCGGATTTGCTGAACCTCTCGGATGAACCGGACCACATCCGATCGCTTTATGGTCTGGAAAAAAACCACACGGCTGAGTTTGGCAGCCGTTGCCTGCTGGCCCGGCGTTTCTGCGAAGCCGGAGTGCGCTTTGTCCAAGTAAGCACCCCCTATGTCTGGGACCACAATCCCGCTGGTTTCACCATCTGGATGGCCGGGGCCGGGGTCAAGGCAGGCCACAGTCATGGCTCCATGGATGATTACGGTTACTACGCCGAGCAGGACAAAGTCCATCTCCACGACTTGCACGCGACCCTGCTCCACATGATTGGACTGGACCACGAACGCCTCACTTACCGGTATGGAGGGCGCGATTTCCGCCTTACCGATGTCTACGGTCAGGTGGTGCGGGAAGTGCTTTC
>JADZAX010000233.1 GCA_020852405.1 Verrucomicrobiales bacterium | reverse complement strand
GCCAATCCCGCCGCGCCCTCGCCCACTGCCGATCCAGCCAATCCGGCTGCCCAGCAGGCCAAGGCTGACGCTGCCAATCCCACCGCGCCCTCGCCCACTGCCGATCCAGCCAATCCGGCTGCCCAGCAGGCCAAGGCTGACGCAGCCAATCCCGCCGCGCCCTTGCCCACTGCCGATCCAGCCAATACGGCCGCCCAACAAGCCAAGGCGGATCCGGCGATGAATGCTGATCCTGCCAGCCCATCGGGCGAAGCCGCCAATCCAGCCACTAACACACCGGCGCCCAATCCTTTGGCGGAAGCCCGGGCCCAAGCCAGACTGACGGATCTCGCGGAACGCCAGCAACTACTGACCCAACAATTGGCGGCCGTCGAAGCGGGACAACTGGAAGACGCATTGGCCCAGATGCAGGCAGATGTCAGTGAGCAAAGCCAGTCCTTGTCCGACGCCGCGGAGGCTCTCCAAGCGGCCACCCAGGCTTCCCAACAGGCCAACGCCCAAAGCCAGGCGAACCAGGCAGAAAGCCAACTCCAGCGCGCCGGCACCGAAGCCAACCAAGCCAGCAAAGGCCTTGCCCTAGCTCAACAAGCAGAAGCGCAGGCAGCACAATCCCCCACCCAGCCGGGAAACCAAAATTCCCCACAGGAACAAGCCGCCCTGAACCAGACGAAGAACAACCAGCAACAGGCTCGCAACGCCATGGCGCAGGCTGCCAATGCGCTGGATGCCGCGGCCCAGCAACTCGGTCAGGCCGCCAACGGTGTCAAAAATGATCCCCAGCAGAACGATCTGCCGGTCGATGCCAACCAACTTGCCCAGGGCGCCCAACAGGTCAACGAGGCGGCATCGGCTCAGAACAAGGCCCAAGCGGCCCAAAGCGCCCAGGCGGCCGCCCAATCGCTGCAGGATTTGGCCCAGGCGGCCATGGAAGCACTCAGCCAGCCCACCGATGCCCAGGGCAATCCGGGACAAATCGCTCCCAATGCGCAAAACCGGCCCGATGCCAACAAACCC
This sequence comes from Verrucomicrobiales bacterium, assembly GCA_020852405.1. Classification (GTDB taxonomy): domain Bacteria; phylum Verrucomicrobiota; class Verrucomicrobiia; order Verrucomicrobiales; family DEV007; genus JACKQE01. Next base: position 7,683 of record JADZAX010000233.1, on the reverse strand, counting down.
AAGCTTGGCAATGGCGAACGCAATCCTGACCTCACCGGCGACGGCATTCCTCCAGAATTCAAAGCCCTCGGCCTCACGGCGGCGGATTGGTCCAGACTCAAAGGCACCCTTCAGGCGGGATCAGCCGTCGAAGGAAATTCGGAATTGCCCGCTGAATACAGGGAACTGGTGGGACGCTACTTCAAGGTGATGGCGGCGGAAGCCGGCAAAAACCAGAAATGACCGGTCGGAAGCCGACCGATCTGCGTTGGGTAATCAGGAAGGGAGGGCTACCTCGTCCGCGAGCGCTCGCTGCAGATCTGCGAGATCCACGGGTTTGGAGATATAATCGTCCATCCCCGCTTGAAGGCACCGCTCCCGGTCATCATCGAAGACATGGCCGGTCATGGCGATGATGCGGGCATGGGCGGACCCATTGTCCAGTTTCCTGATTTCTTTGGTCGCTTCCAAACCATCGAGTTCAGGCATCGTCAAATCCATGAGGATGATGTCAAAATCTTCCGCTGCCGCAATCTCAACCGCTTGGCGGCCATTTTCTGCGATGATGGGATGGTACCCAAGCTTTTCCAATGTGAGCCGGGCCACCTTTTGGTTCACTGGATTGTCCTCAGCCAGAAGGATGCGACACCCGTTTCCACGGTAGCTGGGCAGACCGGCAAAAGGGGAGTTCCCCCGTTGCGGCAACGCCTCGACCGCCACGGATTTGGCAGGCAGTTCAACCGCCCCAATTTCCACCGTGAAGCGGAACACCGTCCCCTCGCCGACCACACTTTCAGCCCAGATCTCCCCACCCATCTGTTGGACGAGACTCTTCGATATGGCGAGTCCCAATCCGGTGCCGCCAAAGCGGCGGGAAATGGAAGCATCCTGCTGGGTGAAAGGCTCGAACATCCGCTGTTGCCGTTCCAATGGAATGCCCATTCCGGTGTCAGAAATCTTGAACCGGAGCAGCGAACGATCGCCCTTTGATTCGAGCAACATCGCGTTGATGTGAACCTTCCCTTTTTCGGTGAACTTGATGGAATTGCCGACGAGATTGGACAAAACCTGACCGATTCTCATTTCATCCCCTTCCACCTGGCTCGGCAGATTCTCCCCAACGGTGTATTCCAAAGAGATCTTTTTCTCATCCGCCGCGCCGGCAAAGGTGCGCAGGATTTTCACGACCAACTGCTCGGGATCGAAGACCCGCTTTTCGAGCCGGATTTTCCGGGATTTCAGCTTGGAGTAATCCAGCACATCGTTGAGGATGGTGAGCAATTGGGAGGCCGAGTCCTGGACCATTTGGAAATGGCCGGCCTGTTCATCCGTCATTTCGCTGTCCAGCAGCACGTTCAGCATACCAATGATCCCGTTGAGGGGCGTGCGGATCTCATGGCTCACGATGGCAATGAACTCATCCTTCGCTTTCAAGGCCGCCGACACTTCCTTGTTCGCGGCTTCCAGAGCACTGATTTTCTTCCTCAAGGAGGACACCACAGACCGGACCACGGCGATGATGGGATCCTCCCCCGGGCGGACAAATGGAATGCGCTGGGTGTAGTCGGGACAATCGGAGAAAAACTCGGAGGTGATCCGGTTGAGTTGCAGGATGATCTGGTCTTTACGGGCCAAATCCTCACGCAAGGATTGAACCTGGGCCATCAACTGGGCATTCCAAGCCTGCATTTCTGAGGCACTGCCTGGGGCTCCTGATACTGACAATCCAGCGCTGGGTTTTAGTTGGGACATAGGTTCTTGGCGTTAAAATTACAATAAAAGCCATAATTATCAAGTCTTTATCACTCTAACATGAGGAAGCTTTTTAATTTGCTGGTTCAGCTTTGGGGTTCCATCCTGAAGGCATTTCCTCTCTCATGAAATCCGAATCCTTTCCGCGCGGCCTGGCTATTTCATTTATATTACTTATAATCAATCTATTATACACTTCGCACATTCATGCAAAGGCGCCCAACGTTCTCGTGATCCTGGTGGACGACTTGGGTTATGGTGATCTTGGAGTGACCGGAGCCCCTGATGTCAAGTCGCCCCATTTGGATGCACTTTTTGCTTCAGGGGTACGCGTGGAGGATTTCCATGCCAATTGCCCGGTCTGCTCCCCGACCCGTGCGTCACTGCTTACCGGGCTGTATCCAGACCGGGCAGGCGTGCCCGGAGTCATCCGTACGCCGCTGCCCGAGCAAACCACGAGTTGGGGAAACTTGCGTGACGATGTGATGATGCTCCCTTCCCTGCTCAAAGCAGCCGGCTACCGGACCGGAATCGTGGGCAAATGGCATCTGGGTCTGGAAAAACCGGACCGTCCCAACGACCGCGGCTTCGACCACTTTCACGGATGGCTCGGAGACATGATGGATGATTACCTGACCCATCGCCGCCACGGAATCAATTACCTGAGATTGGACGAACAGGAAATCGATCCCCCGGGCCATGCGACGGATTTGTTCACCGACTGGGCCATCGATTACATCCGCACGAGCCGGTCCGGAGATCCCGAGCATCCGTGGTTCCTCTATCTGGCCTATAATGCGCCCCACACGCCCATCCAACCTCCCCCCGATTGGTTGGAACGCGTCAAAGCACGAGAACCGGGTATCAGCGAGCAGCGGGCAGCCTTGGTGGCCCTCATCGAACACCTCGACGACGGCATCGGACGGGTCTTGTCCCATCTGAAATCTTCCGGGGAAGCCGATCATACCTTCATCCTGTTCACCTCCGACAACGGGGGTCAGGTCGAGGTCGGAGCCAGAAATGCACCCTACCGCGGCGGCAAGCAGGAGATGTGGCAAGGCGGATTGCGCGTGGCCACCTGCGCCTCCTGGCCGGGCCATATCGCGCCGGGGACCGAGGCCCGGGGTGCGGTGTCTCTGAGCATGGACATTTTTCCCACGGTGGCCGCCGTCGCCGCAGTGCCTGCCCCGGACGGGATCGATGGACGCAGTTTTCTGCCCCAACTATTGGGAGAGCCTTTTTCTCCTCCTGAGCGGGACCTTTTCTGGGTGCGCCGGGAGGGAGGCCCCAAATACGGTGGACTCGACTATCATGCGGTGCGCCGGGGAGACTGGAAATTGTTCCGCAACACCCCCTTCGAGCCCTACCAGATGGTCAATTTGAAAAACGATCCCGAAGAAACCCAGCCGGTGCCCCGGGAAAAGGCGCCCAAAGTTTACGGCGATTTGCTCAAAGCCCTGCAGGGCCATGTCTTTGAGACCGGAAATGTTCCCTGGCGTTAAGGTTTCGACTTTTGGGGTCTTTTTTCAAGTTCCCCCAGTTCCTTTTTCAGGGAGTCGATGGCTTTCTGCATCTCGAGGAGCTCCTTTCTCAGATCCTGCACTTCGGCTCCCTGAGGTTTGGAAGCGTTGAGCTTTTTGACCGCGGCATCAGCGGCCTTGTATTCCGGTGACTCCTCACGCCCGGCAACGAGGAATGACCGAACTGGCTCAGCCGCCTGAGGATCACCCAACTCACCCAGGGCCCGGATCGCGGCCGCCCGCAACTGATCCCGGGGATCAGTCAGCTGGGAGAGCAGAAACTCCCTCACCCTGTTGCGCTGGGGCGTGTCCTCGGTAAGTCCGGCAAGGTAGCCCAGGGTTTCCGCCCCGGAGCCCAAATCCCTTGTGGCGTATTTTGCGGCATCGGTCTGGAGTTGACCGAGCAGGTGAGGCACGACAGAAGGATCGGCCTGTGCCCGCAACGCGCGCATGGCGGCGACGGAGATGCCATTGCGGTAGGAGTCGCGATCGAGCGCCGCGAGCAGCTCATTGCGGACATCACCGGACGGGTATTTTGCCAGACCCGCGAGGGCCTCGGCGACAATGTCCGGATTCTTCTCAGCCGTCACCACGCCTTTGAGCACGTCACGGGCGGACGGATCAAACCAATTGGACAACGCTCTCACCACTTCCCGGCGGGCTCTCGCATCAGGTTGATCAAGGCTACCTTGGAGCCGGGCCAATGCTTTCGGACCGCCACTTTTGCCAAGTGCCTGCGCAGCTTCGGCGCGCACCTGCCAGGCAGGATCACCCCGCAGGGCTTTTTCGAGACGCTCGAGAGCCGGCTCATCGGTGCGCCCACCCAACTGCCGCACCCCCAACATCCGCCCGATCAGGTCATCCTTTTGCTCCAACTGGGAAAAGAGCATTGGATCGGCGACCTTGAAATCAATCGCCGCAAGCACCGTGACATCAGGATCGAGGCGCACCTGGTCAGGTTTTCCGGGCAGATCAAAGGCGAAGTCTTCCGTGACCTTATCCACGTCCAGAGTGAAGTCGTGCACTTTCCCCCCGATGAGGAACCGCACCGGAAGGGGGAGATGAAAGAGCATGACGTTCTCCGAGAGCTTCTGGGTTTGCGTCACGGACAGTCGCGCCTGCTTCCGGGTCTGATCCCATTGGTAAGCCGCTTTCAAGGAGGGCGTGCCCCCATGGTGGACCCACTGGTCGAAAAACCGATCCCAGGAGCGCCCGGTCAATTCCTCGACCACGTCGCGCAGATCCGCCGTTTCCACCAATTGGCCCCGGTGACGTTCGAGATAGGTGCGGATGCAGTCACGAAAGAGGGCGGCCCCGATCTGCGATCTCAGCATGTGCAGCACCCAGGAGCCCTTCGGATACGCCCTATGGTCGAACTGCTCCATGGGATCCTGGTAGCCACGCCAGGTGATGGGGCGCTCATCGCCACTGCGAATCACCGTTTCCGCGTCTCGGAGGAGCCCATGACGCATGGCGTCGGCCCCGTTTTTTTCGCCTTCGTAAAGATGCGCGAAGTAGGTCGCGAACCCCTCGTTGAGCCAGATCTGGCTCCAATCTTTGCAGGTGACGAGATCACCGAACCATTGATGCGCGGCCTCATGCGCGTCCAGATCGCGGCTCGTGCGCAGAGTCTCCTGCTCCGGCACGTGGAGTGTGTTCACAGTCAGGGTGGTGACGCTGGTGTTCTCCATGCCGCCGGCAATGAAATCCTGCACGCAGACATTGAAATACTTGTCCCAAGGGAAGGCCACCCCGGTTTCCTTCTCGAAGAAGCCGAGGATTTTTTTGGTATCACCGAAGGAAAGCGCCGCTTGGGCGAATTCGGACGGGGGCGTGTAAAAGGCCAGCGGGAGATCTCCATGATGGTCTTCCAGCTTGTTCAAAAACCCGCCGACAATGGAGACGAGGTAATTTACATGAGGCTTTTCCTGGACCCAATGATAGGCGGTAAGACCGGTTGCGGGATCTTTCTCCGCGGACTTGAGCACCCCGTTGGACACCGCCGTCATGCCATCAGGAAGATGGCAGATCGTCTCGGTGGAGAACCGTTCATTCGGATAGTCATAGCAGGGAAACCAATACCGGTGCCGCTCCGGCTCCCCCTGGGTCCAGAAATGGTCATCCCCCTTTTTGTATCCCATGGCTTCGGTGCGGAAATACCAACCATCCCGCGGTTCGCAGCGATAGCGGATCTTCACTCCGACTTCTTTGCCAGGAGGAAGGGGGGACACAAAAGTCAGCACCAGTTTTTCGCGGCCGGCTTCCCAATCCTCGATCGGCACATCCGCCTCCACCGAAGCGATCTGGAGGTCCACCGCATCCAACTTCAATTGCCGGAGCGGCCTCCCGAGGGGCGCAAACCGAAGCGTCGTTTGTCCCGACAGAGAGCGTGCCGCAAAATCGGGAGTGACCTCGATGATGACCCGGAGCAGGTCAATTTCCCGATCCCGTTCATACTTCCGGGCGGCGCCACCGGCAGCCTCACTGGGAGGGGCGAGGACCCGGAGCCGGCTTTTTTCCGCACAAATTTCCCAGCCGCAACGGCATTCCTCACCCACCCCGGGGCCCGGGATTCCGAACAGGGTAAAACCTAGGAGGGCCAAACAGGTGCGCGGGAAAGAGCCGGTCATGACGAGGCAATACCAGCGCCCGACGACAGGGTAAAGCACAATCTGCAACGCGGATACCCCTGCGGGACCTCCTATCAGGGCCGGTTGAGGTACTGCATGATTTTTGACCACTCCGGGAGGTTGCCGCAGAAAAGCGGAAACTCGATCACATCGCTCTGAAGTTGAGTCACCATTTGAAGAGAGGCTTTGTCCCTTCCCACCATGTAGGAGGCGCAGGCATACTCGCTCCAGCCGCTGTAATCCTCCGGATGGACCCGCAACCAGGCATCGAAAACCGCTGCCACATTCGGCCAGATGGCATCCGTGCCGAGTTTTTCCCGCTCACTGATGCTCATCGACCAGGCCAGCTTCTTGGCCGCGGCAAGATCGAGGGATTGGACACGCCGCAACAGTGCCGTCAGATCACCAGGTCGCCCCCCATACACGAGGCTGGGAATCCCGAGACGTCGCTCCTCGCACACCGTTCCTTTCAGGCCGGATCCATGCTCGAGGCCTTTCATCAACCATTCATCGAGTTCGTCCCGGTGCCCGGTGCCGCGGAGCACCACCAACATGTTTTCCGCAACCACTTCGGTTTGAATCCCCTCTGACCAAGCCTCTTGGAGCGCTTCCCGGGCCTTGTCCATGGCGGATTGGTAGGCTTCCCGTTCTTTCTCCGAAAGGGCTTCGAGACGCCGCCCGCGTTTGATGCGGTAGCCGGTGTCGAGCAGGAACTTGCCCACGACGAGCCGTCTCTCTTTTTCCTTGAGGTTGGAAGTAAGGTTTTTTTCGAGGTAGTCGATCGCATTGGTCGGCTGCACGAAAAGACGGCAAATGATCTCGCTGTACTCGCTCAGATTGCGGTAGTATTCGCCTTCCAAGACCGACCCCGCGAGCTCTGGACGGGACTGGACAACCGCCTCGCCTCCCAGCCGCATCCATTCGTTCAGGTGGTAAAGGTTCTCCGCCCCGACGCGGGCGATGTCCCGTTTGTAGGAAATGTCCTTCAACGGGACCATCGACAGCCCCGCAAGGAAATTCATGACCCGGAGATACAACCGGGCGGCGATGTAGGGCGTTCGCGGAAACTCTTTGAGCTGATCAAGGATCTGGCGGTGCCCTGCCGCTCCCGTTTTGACTCCGGGAAAATCCAGTTGATATCCTCCCGGCATTTCCTCAAAGATCATGGCCAGAGTCATCACCCAGGGGTCGCGGCAGCCTTCGGCAAGAGCCGCCCCGAGGTGCCGGGGAAAGGCGTTCTGACCGGGTCTTGCCAAGGCCCGCACCATGTCCACGACGAGCCGGGAATGGAGTATGATGGCAGACAAGGCATCGCGATCCCATTCGGGAGACCGGTGCCCGTGCACCAAATAATCCTCCACTTGCAGCTTCTGGTAGGCCTCGTGCCATCGTCTTTCGCGATCATTGAGGAGGGAGTGAAAGTAGGGTTCCTCCAGGGTTGCGACGAGTTCGGCCACCAATTTTTGATCAGAATCAGAAATCCTTTCGGCACCAAGTTCTCCAGGATGATCGGCTCCTGATTCGAAAGCTTCCGCAGGAGTCTCCGAAGAAATCGCGGAGGCAGCGTCGATTCCAGCCCGAATTTCCTCCACTTCAGGGGTCTGGCCGGGCGGCAAGGAACTCCCTAGACCAGCTTCGGGCTCGTCCGGTCTTGCCAGGGGGGCCGCCAAGGGCCGCGATTTCGTGAATTCCTGATACTTTTGCCAAGCCCCCAGTCCCATCAGAGACAAACCCAACAAAACCGCCAAGCTGATTCCGGCGGGGCCCAACCGAAAGGATCCGCGCTCTTTTGGGCGCGGGTT
>JADZAX010000232.1 GCA_020852405.1 Verrucomicrobiales bacterium | reverse complement strand
TCCGTGCCCACGGTGAAAGCGGCGGCGCTGCCACCACCTATGGACATCTCGAGACCTCCGATCTGGCATGTGTGCTGGAGGCGGCGGGATTGCCGCCCGATGAACCGCTGTTTGCGTTCGGAATCTCCCTGGGCGCCGCCGTGACGCTGCAGTATCTGCCAAGTGACTCCCGCATCCGACGAGCGGCGGTGGTCGCACCATTTTCGGATCTGCTCGAAACCACCCGGATCGCGGCACGGAACAAATTCCACTTCGAAATCCCCGCGGTCGTCCCCTTGGCAACCTGGTGGGCCGGACAACAGGCCTCCTTCGATCCTTGGGAAATTTCACCACTCGCCGCAGCTGCGAAGATTTCACACCCCATCATGATTGTTCACGGAGACAGCGACGGGGTCATCCCCTTGAAACAAGGGCGACAGGTATTTGAGGCCATCAGCTCTCCCGCCAAGCGCTGGCGGCTCGTCCCCGGAGGCACCCACAGGGCTGTTCTGGCCACCGGAGGAGATCAGCTCTATGAAGAAATCTTGTCCTTTTTTTTGGATGATTCCTTCCCACGAACGTGTGATCAATCTTCGTCTGAAGGAGAAGGCTCCTCGCCGGAGAGTATAGACAGGGTGAAGCCCCCGACAGGATTCCCATCGGCATCGGGATAAATCCAGTCATTCAACCTACTCAGGTCGACGGTGACGGAAGCTCCTTTGTGGATCCGCAAAATCTCGTGGGGATCGTTCAAGAGGATTCCGCGCAATCCACGATCCCCGGCCTGGGTAACGCTGACCCACATGAACTCGCTGGTTCCGTTTTCGGTGAATTCCGCCTTGGCGATGAATCGGTCGTCATCAGGAGTGCGGGTGCTGAAAGCCGTGACAAATTCCGGCCACCGGAGGAGCGCTTCTTTGACGGCCTCCCGGAGACGGGGATCGTCTGCGGAGACTTCGATGACCGGCTCAAAGGTGGGTTCATCAAATAGGGAGAGCGGGTCGGGAGAGTTGAGGCGTTCTATCAGCGTGGGATCAAACTCATTGCAGCGTTGCAGTTCGGGACAAAAAAGAGCGAGACAATCCGGCCCTGCCAATGCAGCCATGAGACGTGAGATGATCTGGTAGGCGGAACGTCTTGCCGCGGGGTTGCTAACGGCCGCCATCAGGTCCACGGAAATCCAGGCCTGGTGCTTTTCAATGGCGGAACGCAACCGCTTGTCCCTGATGGTTTCCTTCGCGAACTGGGCGGGAGATTCGATATAGGGATGCGGCGAAAGGATGATCCCGAATATTCCTTGGTTCAGCCTGACAAGAAACTGCTGAGTTTGCGCGGCCAGTGAAGGACCCATGCGACGGGCGGAAACTTCTTCAATTTCCACCGGACTGTCCGCAGGTTCGTCAATGAGAGCGGTGGCAACACACTTTTTGACCGATTCGAGACTGGCGTTACGCGCTTCATCGAGAAAGAAAACCAGCGAAACAAAGGGCTTCGGCGTGGCACCGGTGCGACCCGCCGCGGCATGCTTCCTGGCGGCCCGGGAAGGCCGCAACCAATCCTGGAGGGTGCGGGCCACCGCCCACCCCAACCAGAGAAGCACGATCACGAAGAGGGCCGTGCCAAGCGGCGAAAGACCTGTCCAGAGTAGCCTTGTGAGCAGGAATCCAAACAGGGCCAGCGGCAACCAAGGAAGCTTTCGCAGGGAGGCCCACATGCTCAATAGAAAGGCTTGCGGACAACGGTGACCGGAAGACGCCGGTCGCGGATCCCCACCTCCAAAGAAGTCTCCAGAGCCGAGAATTCAATTGGCAGATAGGCCAGACCAATGCCGATTCCCAAACTGGGTGAAAATCCCCCACTGGTCAATTCTCCGATGGGTTCCTCGCTTCCCGGCACATATACCGAACTGCGGGCGCGTGGTGGAGGTCCTTTGGAATCACACTGCAACGCGACGAGCTTGGTTGGCACTCCCTCAGCTTTTTGGGCGAGCAATCGGGCTGGCCCCACAAAGGCTGATTTGCCTAGTTTCACGAAAGCCCCCAATCCAGCCTCCAGCGGGGTGTGGCGGGCGTCGAGGTCGGACCCGTAAAGGGCATATCCTTTCTCCAACCGCAAGGTGTCCCGGGCTCCGAGACCACAAGGCGATGCGCCGGCGGCAAGCACCGCTCGCAACAAGTCTTCCGCCCCTTCGGAGGGGCAAAAGACTTCACAGCCGTCCTCTCCGGTGTATCCCGTCCGACAAACCAGGATTTCGGTGCTGCCCCGCGTTCCCTGAATGATGCCATTGCGCTCAGGCAGCGCCACTCCCGGCGCGATCCGCTCCCAAGCGGACACAAGTCCGGGCCCTTGGATGGCGAGACCGGCGCGCCCGGAGGTGACATCATCCAGCCGGATGCTGCCGTCTTCCGGCAGATGCCCTTCGAGCCAGGCGAAATCGGTGGTTTTACGGGAGGCATTGACGATGAGAAACCATTCGGTGTCGCCGAGCCGGTAGAGAATGAGGTCGTCGATGATCCCGCCCTGCGGATTGAGCATTAGGGTGTATTGCCCCTGCCCTACCGCCAGACCTGACAGGTCGTTGGACAACAGTCCATTGAGCCATTCTCCAGCCCCGGCGCCATTGACCATCAATTGGCCCATGTGGGAAATGTCAAATACTCCCAACCCTTGCCGCACCGCCTGGTGTTCGGCGATCATCCCCTCATACTGAAGCGGCATGTCCCAGCCGGCAAACGGGGCCATCCGGGCCCCCAACCGGAGATGTTCCCCCGCCAGGGGTGTTTCCAACAGAGGAGTGGATTCGTGAAGGGTCTCAGGCATGGCATTGAGAGGACATGATCCGGCAGAAAATCAGAATTCAAAATAGGTGTACCCACGAAGCCCCTCGGTATAGGCCTCCATGATCTCACGTCGTTCTTTGGCGGTGATTCGCTTGGCAGTGACCGCCTTTTCCGCGAGGTGACGGAACCGGCGGACGAGATCGGCGGGTTCGTATTCCACATAGCTGAGCACCTCGCCAACCGAATCCCCTTCGATTTCGCGGACATAGGTGACTTTGCCATCGACAATGCGGACACTGACGACATGGGTGTCCCCAAGAAGGTTGTGCAAATCCCCTAGCGTCTCCTGGTAGGCGCCGACGAGGAAAATGCCGAGGAGATACTCCTCGTTCGCTTCCAGATCCACGTCGTGGAGCAACAGCGAAGTCTGAGCGGCTTCGGAGTGCACAAAACGATCAATGCGGCCATCGCAGTCACAGGTGATGTCCGAGAGCACCACGGACCGCTCAGGCCTCTCCTTGAGCCGGTGCAATGGCATGACGGGGAATAACTGATCGATCGCCCAAGAATCAGGAAGACTTTGGAAAACACTGAAGTTGCCGTAATAGAAATCCCGCATCACCGCCGTGAGTAGTTCCATTTTGGACGTGTCATGACCACTGCTTTTGAGAATCTGGGAAAGCCGGGACAGGATTTCCCAATAGAGGTCTTCACCCACCGCCCGCTGCCTCAGGGTGACTTTGCCGTAACGGAATTCAGAGCGCAGCTTCTCGAGGTAATACACCACGTCATTGTAAAACTCCTGAAGTCGCTCCAACGTGAGCTTGTGCTCGGGATTGGCGATGGCTTCCCGGAGTTCGTAGAGATGCTGCAACAATGGCGGCGGATTCTGCAATGGCTGCGGCGTTTTTGTCGGCGTGAACCTGTTGATGTCCAGCACATTGATCACCAAAACGGAATGGTAGGCGGCAATAGCGCGTCCTGATTCAGAAATGATGTTGGGATGCGGCACCCCGGCTTCATCGGTGACTTCGGAGATGCCTTCCACCACGTCGGCACAGTATTCCCGCATGCCATAGTTGGCACTGCCTGGTTCATCCGGGGAGATCCCGCCATAATTGATCGCCAGACCACCTCCGAGATCGAGGATCCCCATTTTGGCCCCTTCCTGGACGAGACCGACGTAGACCCGTGCGGCTTCTGTGGCCGCGCTGCGGATCGCCCTAATGTCGGGAATCTGAGAGCCCTGATGGTAATGCAGCATCTGGAGGCAGTCGAGCATGCCCGCCGTCCTCAACTG
>JADZAX010000231.1 GCA_020852405.1 Verrucomicrobiales bacterium | reverse complement strand
TTGGCCACGACGGAGCCGCTCAGGGGGATTGCAATCCTCAGTTTTCGTCGGGCACTTCCGGTCTGTTCTTTTATTTCGGCAAAAGCCGGCTCGTCGAGCGGACGGCCATGGTCGTCGCAATACCACCGGAGGCGGTATTTGGTTTTGTGAAAGTAGCTTTCGGCCTTCTCCTGAAACGATCGGCCAGCCGCCGTGTCAAAATACACGGAATGGATGGTGGCCGAGGGATAGACCGGATGGGGGAGCAGGGTTTTCTCCAGCCATGAGAGAAGGGACCAGGTAAGGGCACCCGGGACGTAAAATTTGAGCTCTTGTTCGTTGAACGGAAGCTCAACACTTTGAGATCGACCATGGGGGGGGAGGCTGTGCAATGGGATCGCCGTTAAAAATTTCTAGGCCTACTTGGTATAGTGAAGCTATGTCGGCGCAAGAAGTATTTCCGGGAAAATGCTTCCAAAATGCCTTTTTCCCGTAGAAAGGATCGACGCTTATTTTCGGGGGGGGAAACACCAACGGCAGTCCTCCCCCATGACATAACGGATGACCGAGTTCGTGAATGCGAACAGCATTCACCCCTTTTTCAGGAGTCTCCCGGTCCCGCTCCTCCGGCGGAGGATATCCTCAAATTCTTGGTGGATAAGTAGCCTAGCCAAAAATCTTGATGAACGCCACTTCAGTGGCGAGCGATTCGTTGACGTTCGTTTGGTAATGGGAACGAAGCGTTTCGATGGCGTCGATTTTCTCGAGCACCTGCTCGGAAGTCAACAGTTGGGAGGTGGTTCGGGTTGCTTCAGCGCATTCCGGCAGGTCGAGCCGGTCCACCCCTTTCTGCTGTCTCAGGACATCCCCAAACCAGGTCATGAGGTCGTCGCTGAGATGCTGACGGAGTTGGAGATAATCGGATTCGACTCTGGCCTGAAAATACTCCTCCCGGCGCTTCAGCCAATCCCCTTCGGTGGTCCGGGCATAGTGCTCTTTTTCGATTTTGAGCTGGTCACCATGCTGGGTTTCAATGTGCTTTTTGCCCTCCTTCAAGGTGTCGGAGTAGGTGCCCATGAGACCGAACACGCCCGCCAGTCCGGTGGATTTGGCGGCAAAGTGTCGGCCCACGGCTTTGAGAAAGGTCAAACTGGCCTCCGGAAGGCGCTGAGAACCGAGCCCCTGAAGGGGAATCCGGATGCAACGTGACAGGATCGTCGGAAGGAGTGCTTCAGGATTGGCCGTGAGCAGCAGGAGCACCGTGCCCCGGGGGGGCTCTTCCAGAGTCTTGAGGAAGGCATTTTCCGCCTGCTCTCCCATGCGATCGGCTTCCACCACGACGACGAATTTCGTTGTCTGAGCGCCTACCGCGAGGTGAACGATGCGTTCCGTTTCCCGGATGGCACCGATGCCAATGCGGCGCGATTTCATTTCGGGCCGGACCACGGTGACACTCCCGCTCGCGAGATCATCCAGGGTTGCCAGATTCTCCGGCAGCGCATTGACGGCACGGATCAGCCGTGCGGAAAGTTCCCGTTTGCCGCTGCCTTCATCTCCAGTGATGAGATAGGCATGGGCGAACCGTCCCTGCTCGCGCGACTGCATGAGGAGATCGAAAGCCCGTTCAACCGTGAAGCTCATGGGAAAAGCGGCGTTCGCATTCCTTCCAGATGGCATCTGCCACTGCGGCCACGGGCCGGGAAGCGTCAATCAGAACGATCCGGTCCGGATTGGCGGCAGCCAGGTCCAGATAGCCGGCCCGGATTCGCTCAAAAAAGGAGGGAGGTTGGTTCTCGATACGATCGGGCCGGTCTCCGGAAGCCGCGCGGGCCCGCGCATGACCGGTGGCGGCATCCAGATCCAGCAGGAAAGTCACATCGGGCCTGGATGTCCCCACGGCGACGGCATTCACCGCATCGACGGATCCGGCTCCCAGTCCGCGGCCGATGCCCTGATAAACGGTGGTGGAGTCGAGAAAACGGTCGGCTATGACCCAGGTCCCGGATTCCAATGCCGGCCTGATGACCTCCCGCACCAGTTGGGCTCGGCTGGCTCCAAAGAGCAGGAGTTCCGCCTCGTCGCAGAGGTCCTCCAACTCGGGCGTGTGCTGGAGGAGGTCCCTCAGGCGCTCACCGAGGAGGGTGCCTCCAGGCTCCCGGGTCCGTCGGACGGTGATCCCACGCTCCTGCAGCGCGGACTCGAGCAAAGCAATCTGGGTGCTTTTGCCTCCGCCCTCGGAACCCTCAAAACTGATGAAAATGCCTCGTGCCATCTCTGCCGGGTTGCATCTATGGCCGCACCGCATAGGATTGTCGAACACGAATTAACCATTGCATGGAATCACCCTCTTCAAATCCCACCCCGGACATTCTCGTTTTTGGCTCGCGCGCTGACCGCCATGCGGTGGAAGAAGGCCTCGTTTTCGCTCCCAAGTTTGACGAACATGGACTGATTCCTGCCATCGCGACGGATGTCGCCAGCGGGGCCGTCCTGATGGTGGCCTACATGAATGAAGAATCTCTCCGGGAAACCCTGCGCCGAGGGGAGGCCGTCTACTACAGCCGGAGCCGGAAAACGCTCTGGCACAAGGGTGGTTCCTCCGGCCACGTGCAAGTGGTGCGCGAGATTCTTGTGGACTGCGACCAGGATGCGCTGGTTTTAAAAGTGGATCAAAAAGGTCCCGGTTGCTGCCACGTCGGCTACACTGGTTGCTTTTTTCGAGGTGTTCCCTTTGGGGCCGATCTGCCGGAAACAACTCCCGACAATCCGTTGCCTCTCCATCTCACCGAAGCTGGCAAAGCCTACGATCCCAAGGCAGTCTACGGTTGAGAGACACCGGGTGGAAGTCCTGTTTTCTTTCTTCTCGCCAAACTTCGGCTTATGCCGCACAGTGCCCGTTTTGCTGAGAGTCGCCCATGAAGATCATTGCCATTGCCAACCAAAAAGGTGGAGTCGGAAAAACGACCACCGCTGTCAACATGGGAGCCTGCCTCGCCGAGAGAGGAGTCCGCGTCATTGTGCTGGATGTTGATCCGCAGGCCAACGCGACCAGCGCGGTCGGCCTTATCCCCTCGGAGCACGAGAGCATCTACCACACCCTGGTCAACGGAGGAGATGTCCGGCGGCTCATTCTGAACACCAAATATCAGAACCTGCGACTCATCCCCTCGGATATGGATTTGGCGGGATGCGAGATCGAGTTGGCCCGGGGAGACGATCATCTGGTCCGGTTGCGCCATCTCATCCAGCCCATGAAGCAGTATGATCTCGCCGACTACATGTTGATGGACTGCCCTCCTTCCCTCGGTGTCCTGATGACCTCGGCGCTGGCGGCTGCGGATGAACTAGTGGTTCCGCTGCAGTGTGAGTATTTCGGCTTGGAAGGACTCGCCAAAATCGTCCAAGTGCATGATTTCATCAAAAACTCCGGAGCGAATCCTGATGTGGTCCTGGAAGGCATCGTGATGACCATGGCCGACAGCAGGACCAACCTTTCCCAATTGGTGATCAATGACGTGCGCAGAGTCTTTCCCGAGGTGACCTATCAGACCATCATCCCGCGCAACATCAAGCTGGGAGAAGCCCCGAGTTACGGGCAAAGCATCATCGATTATGCGCCGACTTCCTCTGGAGCCACTGCCTACCGCAATCTCGCCGAGGAGTTTCTGCACCGCCATTCTCCCCCCAATCAATGACTTCGTAGTCCCGAAGGCGCTGGTTTTGCGGTCAGTTACTCGCCGCGTCCGGCGACCACTTGCTCCCAAACGCGCAGAAAATTCCCGCCGAGCAGCGCGCTGGTTTCCTCCGTGGAGAAGCCGCCATCGAGCAGACGCTGCGTGAAGAGCGGGAGATCCCGGCAATCGTCCATTTCTTTGGGGATGCTGGTGATCCAGCCATCGAAGTCCGAGCCCAGGGCGAGGTGCTCCGGTCCCACGATGTCCCGGATGTGGCGTGCCTGGCCAACCAGGTCATCGAGGGAGCCGTCATCCCTTCCTTTCCAGTAGGCCGGAGAAAAGACCAGTCCGATCACACCTCCAGTGGCCGCGACTGCCCGTAGGCAAGCGTCATCGAGGAGACGGTGACTCACAGCCTGCTCCTCCGCTGGCGCACCGGGTGCTTCGGACGCTCCTCCGTGGGAGACCACGACCGGACCTTGATGGACCCGGCAGGCATCTAGAATACCCTGACGGCTTGTGTGACTTAGATCCAGGATCAGACCAAGTCGGGAACAGGCGGCGGAAACTTCCTCGCCCAAATCGGTCAAACCAAGCGTTTCGTCAGGGATTGCATCCTTTTCAATCATGCTCCAGCCATTGCCGCAGGCGTCATTGGATGTGTGATGATTGAGGGTCAAGCAGCGAACTCCAAGATGATCCCTCGCCAACCGGAGCCGGTTCAGGCGTTCTTGCAGCGTCAGTCCGGCGTCTGGTAGTCCGAGGCAATGCCAGCCTTCGAGAGTCGCAAAACCTGCCACAGTGCCTCTTTGGTGGGCCTCTCGGAGGTCGGACGGGGCTCCGGCGAATGCCAAGGCTCCTTGTGTGATGAGCCGTTGAAACTCTTTCAACTGTCCCCGGACAATTCTTTCCCAAGGGTTCCGGGCGAGCAGCGATGACGCGGGGATTTTGCGGTGCCGCTGCCACCAATGAATTCCGAACGCAGCCCCGGTGTAGCCTCCTTCCCGCAAACGGGGCAGGTCGGTATGATTGAACAACGGACGATGTTTTCCCCGGTGGGCACGCTGGATAAGACGCGCGCCGAGTCCCCGGGGGTCCGTTTTGCACCAGGCTCCGGGTTCATGGGCCGTTTCCAGATCGTATCCGAAGAGACATTGCTGGATCAGGGGATCGATATGCAGATCGAAGACAATCGAAGAGAAGTGCAGATCAAAGGCTTCCCGGGTGAATTCGAAACCATGGGCGGCCGCTCTGGACTGAAGACGTTCGAAATCCATTTCGGGTTGGTTCAATCAAAGCGCAGCAAAATTTTGCCGGATTGGCCGGTCCCGGCCAGACTCAAGGCCTCCGCGAATTCCGTGACCGGCACAGTGGCGGCAACAGGCTGAATCAAACGCCCCTCCGCCATCAGGATGGCCAGAGATTCATACATTGCTCTGATCTCCTCCGACGGGATTTTTTCAAACCAGCGAGTCATCCAAAACCCTTTGAGGGTGAGATCTTTGAAGATCAGCATGCCGTTTGGAACTTTGAGGGGGCGTTTCGCCATGGCTCCATACGTCACCAGTGTTCCGGAAGTGCGGAGGGCATTCATCAGCCGCAATGCGCTTTCTCCACCGACTCCATTAAAAGCCAGTGAAGGCGCGGCCTGGGTGGTCTCCCAGCCTCCCGCTTCCGGAGTGATGTCGCCGTTGTCTTCCAGAACAGAGTCAGCTCCAAGTGCCAGAAGATCACCGATCAGGGAAGGGTTTCGCACCACATTGCAAGTATGGATGCCGCGTTCCCGAGCCAGCTGAATCACACAGCGTCCCACCGAGGAACTGGCGAGGTTCTGCAGCAGCCAATCTCCTGCGGCCAATTGGCCGAACGCGGAAAGAAGACACCATGCGGTCGCAGGATTGATCCCCAGCAACGAAGCTTGGGCTGGGTCTATATTCGCCGGGAGAGGCTGGAGAGCCGAGGGCGTTACAGAGACTAGGTCGCGCCAGGTTCCCACGCGGCGGACCACCGCCACTTTGTCGCCGACCTCGTGGAGACCGGCAGCCTCCGCTCCCACTTCCACGACTTCACCATAGGCTTCCCCTCCGGGGACGCAGGGAAGGGGGGGCTTGTCCCCGTAGGTCCCGGAGATCAAATTGAGGTCGGAAGGATGGATTGGAGCGAGGCGGATCCGGACCAGGATTTCACCGGGTTTGGGACGGGGCTCCTCGCTCCCGACCAATTCGATTACCTCCTCCGGGGGACCGACTCTGGCGAACTGCAGGGACCTCATGGCCATCAAAGTCGGGGAGATCCTGCGGCTTTCCAAGTGAAAAACGAAAAGCCCGGTTCCTTCCAAAAAGGAATCGGGCTCTCCGTTATTCAACGACTCTCAACCAAAAAGAAGCGTCAAAGGGCTCAATTGTTCGCCAAATTGTGCGTGGCCATGTATTTCGCGGTAGGAACCACCAGTTCTTTGCCAGGCGCCAGGGCGGTGGAGGATCCCATTTTGTTCAAGCGTTGGATCTCCGCCTGAGTGGTGAAGAAATCGGTCGCGAGCGAGTAAAGCGTATCGCCTTTCTGGACCTTGTAAACGCCATAGGTTTCTTTGGTCGTCGCTGGTACCTCGGC
>JADZAX010000230.1 GCA_020852405.1 Verrucomicrobiales bacterium | reverse complement strand
GCGTTGACTCATGTCGATGATCTCGACCAGCCCAGGGACTCCCTGAATCTCCTCCCCGACCTGGCTGCGATGCGGGCTTGGACCCGCAGCAATGAGGCCGGAGACCTTCGCCCTCTGAAAACGTCGCCCGACCTCCGTCCGGGGTGGTTGGTGTTGGCGGGAGACATTGTCGCGCTGCGAGAGGCTTTGGAATGCCTTTACCCGGGGATGGTGGCCGCGTATTTCCGCCACCAGGCCGGCCGGGCAGCGCCGGTATCCCTGCGTGAGACGTTGGAACGTCAAACCGGCATGTACCGGTTCGCCAGGTCGATTTCCGATGCCGGCGCCGAAAGCTTGGTGGAAAAGGTCTGTCAGAATCAGCATTGCCTCAAGAGAGTGCTCTGGCCTCTCACTGCGGCCGATGCCTGGTCCTGCTTTTCGAAGCTAAAAACCTCCAGCGAAGCTCCGGAAGGAGAAATACCCCTTCTCTGCCTGGAGCCGTGCTTTCTCATTATCGCCGGGGCCCGGCTCACCGCCAAAAGCGAGCATGAAGCCACTGAGAAGGCCGCATCATGACTCCTTTGGCCGCTAACCGACCATCGGCAATAGCCAGGCTCCCAGAAGCACCGCCCCCAGTCCGCAGAAAGACATCACGATCATCATCACACTGACGGTGCGGAAAGTTTCCTTCTCAGTCATGCCGGACATGCGACCGATGAGCCAAAAGCCGCTGTCATTGGCCCAGGAAATGGGTTTCGACCCGCATCCGATCGCTAGGGCGAGGTAGAGTGGATGATAGGGCAACGCCACTCCCTCCACGATGGGTGCCACGATGCTCACCGCCGTGGTCATGGCGACCGTCGCGGAACCTTGGGCCGTTCGGATCAGGGCCGTCACTAGATAGGCCACCGGGATCCAGAAAAACGCGGATCCGGCCTCGATGCCTGCCAGCACGGAAGGGAGTCCAGTGGACTTGAGAGCAGCTCCGAAGGCGCTCCCCGCTGCTGTGATGAGTATGATCTGGCCCGCTCCGACGAGCCCGGTCCCGGTCGCGTCCGCGACTTTCTCAAGTGACCGGCCGGAACGGCTCCAGACCAAACCAAGGGCAATGATTGTGCTGAGCAGGAGCGCCGATTGATTGTCGGTCACCCAGGCCAAAGGCCCCGAGCGGAAAGGAGAAAAGAGGGTCACCGCCCAGGCAGGACCACTCTGGGTCACCGAGGCCAGCGTTCCGGCGCCGATCAGAAGCACGGGCAGAAGAATGGGAAGCAACGAGATCCAGAGCGAGGGGAGCTTCGAATCATCCACATGGGCAAGGGCTTCCAAATCCTTTTCTGTGAGATCGGCGGAAGGTCGCAACGGAATCACCCACCGCCGGTTTGCCCAGAGAGCATACCCATACCCTCCGCTCACCGCAAACAAACCGACCACCATGCCTCCCGCCATCATCAATCCGAGATCAACCTTGAGATCCGAAGCCGCCATGAGAGGGCCGGGGGTCGGCGGCACGAGCGAGTGAGCCATCGTGGCCCCCGCCACAATGGCGAGGATGTAGAGCAGATAATTTTTCCCGGTGCGAAGATGGAGGGCTTTCCCCAAGGGCATCAGGAGAAAAAACACCGTGTCGAAAAACACCGGAATTCCCAGGATGAATCCACTCGTCGTGAAGGCTAGCGGTGCCCGGCCTTCCCCGAGCGTGCGCTGCAGCGAAAGCACGACCCGCTGGGCGGCGCCGCTGTCGAGCGGGCATTTCCCGATGATTCCAGCCAGTGCGATGAGAATGGCAAAATTTCCGCAAGCTTTCCCAAAATCCTCCGCAACCCGTTTGGGGAAAGGCGTGGTGGAGCGCTTCAGAGCGGTGAGGTGGTTCGCCACCATGGCCGCGGGAGCCCCCTCGACACGGGCCTCACCGGGGACCAATCCGGGACTGGTCAAAGCTACTTCGGGGAAGAGCACCCCGCGCTCGCTTCTTCCCAGATTGGAAGCATAGATCGCCTCGCGGGGAGTCCACGCAGAAACCACCATCGCGGCCACAATAAGAGCAAGAAAAGCGTGCAGTCGGAGCCCCAGTATGCCCCCGAGAATCAGGACCAGACCAAGAAAGAGGAGCGCCAAAGGAGACATGGAAGTGCGGAGACAGGTGAGTCAGGCCCGCCTTATACCCCAAAGCGCCGCCTGCCACAAGCCTGCAAGGCCCGGATTTCAGCGTTGACATGAAATCATGATACCGCCTAGTATCGGAAGGCTCCCTGTGTCCGCATTGTCCAATTGTGCCGCGACTTCTTCACCATCTTTCCCTGTCACTGGTCGCCCTATCGGCCAGTGCGGCCCCTCCCCCAAACATTGTCCTCATTGTCGCCGACGATCTTGGTTACGCTGATCTCGGCTGCCAAGGGGCGGTGGATTTCGACACGCCACATCTCGACCGTCTGGCGGCCTCCGGCACGCGGCTGACAAACTACTGCAGCGCGGCCTCCACTTGCTCACCATCCCGCGCCGCTCTTCTCACGGGGCGCTATCCCGACCGGATTGGACTGACCGAAGATCTGTTGCCATCCCCCACGGTGGACGCCGACCGGTCAGGTCCCGGAAGCACCGGCCTCCCTTCGGCGGAAATCACTTTGGCTGAAATTCTGCACCAAGCGGGCTACGCCACCGCGTGCATTGGAAACTGGCATCTCGGAGACAGGGCGGATTTCCTTCCCACCAAACAAGGCTTCGACCGCTATTTTGGCATTCCCTATTCCAATGATCTCGGCTGGTGGCACGGGCGACCGAAAGGAGAAAACTCCCATCTCCCCCCGATTCCTTTGCTGGAAGGTGTCCGGATTGTCGAAACCTCACCGGACCAAAGGTATCTGACCCAGCGCTATACCAAAAAGGCCCTAACATTCCTGGCGGGCCACCGGAACAAACCCTTTTTTCTCTACCTGGCTCACGCGATGCCCCACGTTCCGATTTTTCCGTCGCCGAAGTGGTCTGGCTCCGCGCGCTATGGACTCTACGGCGATGTGGTGCAGGAGCTCGACGCCAGCGTCGGGGAAATCCTTGACGGGCTCAAAACACTGGGATTGGAGGACAATACTCTGGTTATTTTCACCAGTGACAATGGTCCCCAATTGACCAAATCGCCCCATGCCGGGCGAGCCACGCCCTTCCGCGAGGGAGCCCGGACCCGATTCGAAGGCGGTTACCGGGTTCCCTGCCTCATCCGGTGGCCCGGTCATGTGCCGGCCGG
>JADZAX010000229.1 GCA_020852405.1 Verrucomicrobiales bacterium | reverse complement strand
TCCCCGGGAACCTCTGAGACCGCCCGCAACAGCATCACCAAGGCCTACGAAGCGCTCTTCCAGCGACCGCCGACGAAACGGGAATGGCAACTCGGGACCGGTTTCCTGCAGGGAAGAGAATCCCAACCCGGCGCGTGGTCGGAATATGCCCAGGCCCTGCTCGGCAGCAATGAACTGCTCTATCTCGACTGACCGCCCCCGGCTTCCATGAATCCAGATTCCCCCGCATTCCTCTCCCGCCGGACCGCGATTTCCCGGCTGGCCGGGGGATTTGGTTCCCTTGGTCTGGCTTCGGCCATGGGCTCGCAAACGTCGCTTCCCCCCGGCATGGCGCATGCCTTTCCCAAGGCCAAACGGGTCATCCACCTCTTCATGAATGGCGGCCCCTTCGGTCCCGATTTCTTCGATCCCAAGCCGTCCCTGACAAAGTATGCCGGTCAACGCCCTGCCGGCGCCGATCTCCGCACCGAGCGCCCCACCGGCGGCCTGATGGCGGTGCCTTACGCATACGCCCGCCATGGCCGGAGCGGTCTGGAGATCAGCAATCTGCTTCCCCATCTTGCCCGGCACGCCGACGATCTTTGCGTCCTGCGCTCGGTTTACACGGACAATCCCAATCACGGTCCGGCCCTGTTGCTGATGAACAATGGCACCATGACCCCCCGCGTCCCCAGCATGGGCTCTTGGTGCTCCTACGGACTGGGATCGGAAAGCGACGATCTGCCTTCCTACGTGGTCCTCTGCCCGGGTAAACCGGTGCGCTTCAGCATTCTCTGGACGAGCGCCTTCCTTCCCAGCAAACACCAGGGCGTTTACATCAACCATTCCAATACCGATCCCAAATCTCTCATCCCCTGGCTCCACAATGCCCGGATCGACCCTCCGGAGCAACGCCGCCAGCTCGACCTGATGTCCGCCTTGAACCGGGAACACCTTACTGCCAGAGGCGGCGTCGATCTCGCTCTGGAAGGCCGGATCGAAGCCATGGAATCCGCCTACCGGATGCAGTTCGCCGCAACCGATGCCTTCGACATTTCCCGGGAACCTGAACCGGTCCGGGAAAGCTATGGCAAAGGCCACTTCTCCAACGGATGTCTCCTGGCCCGCCGTCTCGTGGAGAGAGGGGTGCGCTTTGTCCAGGTCTACTACGGCAATGGCCAGCCCTGGGACACCCACTCAAAACACGACGAAACTACCCCCAAGCTGGCCGCCGACATCGACCGCCCCATTGCCGCCCTCCTGGGAGATCTCAAACAACGCGGACTCCTCGATGACACTCTGGTGGTGTGGGGTGGCGAATTCGGGAGGACTCCGGTCAGCGAGAACGGCAACGGGCGGGACCACAACCCGCACGGATTCTGCATGTTCCTCGCCGGAGGCGGAGCGAAAGGCGGCATGGCCTATGGGGCGACCGATGAGTTTGGATTCCGCGCCGCCGAGCAGCGCCTGCATGTCCACGACGTTCACGCGACCTTGCTTCATCTACTCGGCATTGACCATGAACGCCTCACCTACCGTTACGCGGGCCGCGACTACCGCCTGACGGATGTTTATGGCAAAGTGCCCCGCGAAATCTTGGCCTGAGCGGAGCGGCGGCGGATCATGACGATCCCCAGCACCATCATCCCCAGACTGAGCACTTGGTAGCCGCCGATCCCCAGAACCCATTTCGGGGTGTCCCGGAGCCATTCATGGACCAGGCGGAATCCGCCGTAGGCCGTGAGATAGATGAAAAAACGCCTCCCGGCATACCGTCCGGTTTGGCTCCAGACGAGCAACAGGATCAACAGGAACCCCTGGAAAGCCATTTCGACTGGCACCGCAGGCCAGCGCACGGTTCCCAGTCGGTCCGCCAAGCCCAGGGGGAAACTCGCCGGCACCACGCTTCCCAGACAGCATCCGTGCAGCAGGCAGCCAACCCGCCCGAGCAGAATGCTGACGGGAATCAGAGGGGCAAAGGCATCCCCGGTGGACTGCCGGTATCCCACCAAACGCTTCATGCCTTCGACCCCCGCGTAGCCGCCCAGCAATCCACCAATGATGGATTTCCCGGTGGCCAACCGGAGCCAACGGTCCGAACGTCCCCAATCACCCCAGGCTTCGGCAAAGAGGTAGGCCAACTTGGCGCCAATGAACGCCCCGCCGAGGGCGCCGAGATACACCACCAGCAGATCCGGATCACTCCGGGAACGCCGCATCCAGATGCCCGCGCTGATCAGGATCCCGGCCACCATGAGCCAGAGGTAGGCACCTCCCGCGGGGAGCCGGTCACTCCAGTGGTCAGTTCCGGAAAGCAAAGCCATGTCAGCAGGCGGCCTCTCCGATCTTCTGGGCGATACAGTAGACGTGGCGTTCCTCCGGCCCCTGGTCGAACTCCAGATGTTTGCAGACGCAGCCGAATCTGGCGAGCAGTTCGAGGTTGAGGGTCACCCCGAGCGAGCTGTATCCAAAGGCTTCGCCCTGGAACGATCCGGTGATCTCCCCGGGCTCGTTCACTCCGCCGAAGGTGTGGATCAGGATGCCGTCGGGCGCGAGCCCCTCACACATCCGTCGCAGCGCCGGCTCCTGAAGGTCCAACGGAAGGTGAAAGGTGCTGTCCCAGGCCGAGATCAGATCGTAGCTGCCCGGAAAGGTCCAGGAGGAAATCTCGGCAACGTGAAAGGCACCGTCAGGATGCCGCTCCCGAGCCAGCGCGATCATTTCCGGCGAGGCGTCGAGCCCTTCGACCGTGAAGCCCTGCTGCCGGAGGACCTCGATGAAACGCCCGCTGCTCCCGCAGCCGACATCGAGCGCCCGCCCGCCGGCTTTGGCAAAACTGATCGCCCGCAGGAGCTGTTTCACGCCATAGGAAGAATGACTGTGTTCCTGTCCCCACCAGGCGGCGATCCGGTCATAGGCGGCGGCGGTTTGCTCGGGGCTCATCTCAAGGGCGCTTCAGGAATCACCCGGACCTCACCGGGTGTCGGCGAAGCCGGAGTAGTAACGGCAGAAAGAGTCGAGCGCTCCGTCCGGCCGGATGACGTGGGTGCAGCAACGGTCCAACCGATCCTCGTCCCAGGTCCCGGCATCCATGAAGGGTTTCACCATGATGCGGAAGGCCATCGAACGGGTTCTTTCCAGCGTCTTGAGTAGTTCCCCGAGGGGCTCATTGTCGCAACCGCAGCGGGCGAGATCTTCGAGGGTGTAATGGATTTTGTCCTTGAGAAATCCCTGCAATTCCGTGAAATCCAGAAAGTCACTCACCGGCCAGACCTGTTTTCCCTGCCGGATCAGATACCCGATCGTGGCACAGTTCGGATCGCCACAGGGCATCGGGGTGAAGTCGGCGAAGCCCAGCGAGCCGCCACTCTGCTCCACGGCGCCCGTCAGGATGTCCCCGGTGTTGAGCCGCCGCTCCACTCCGGGATTGCGTCCACTGCGGAACTCGGGCTGGAAAGTGATTCCGTGGATGCCTTCGCGGTCCAAGCCGTAGGCGATCGCTTCCCAGAGATGCGGCAGATTCTCCTCCGTCACGGTCATGGCGAGGGTCACAGGAATGCCTGCCGCGGCGAGATTTTCCAGAGCCGTTTCCCGCAGCGCGCGCAAATCGGCGCCCCGGAGACGTTTCTGACCGCTCTCCTGCAGGCCGTCGAACTGCAGATACACCTGCAGGCCTCCCGTGGCGAAAATGTCCCCCAACGCCTGGCAAAGGGCCGGTTCTCTGGCCAACCGGACGCCGTTGGTGTTGAGCAGCAGGAAGTCGATCCCGGGATGCTCCCGGGCCCAC
>JADZAX010000228.1 GCA_020852405.1 Verrucomicrobiales bacterium | reverse complement strand
CTCTTCGCGGTTGAGTTCCTGAAGCTCCCCCTTCTATAATCCGATCCGTGGCGCCGTACCCAAGTGGCTAAGGGAGCAGTCTGCAAAACTGCGATGCGGCGGTTCGAACCCGCCCGGCGCCTCCAAATATTCCTGCTGATATCTCAGAGGGTTCGGTGATTCTGACCGGACCCTGTTCCACCCGCTGATTTTCGCTACTCCCGGTTTTACTCCCGGTTCCACTCGCACTTTTCGATGCAATGGCTCCCAAACTCGCTCGATTCACTGCTGTTCGTAAATGAGCCGGAGAGAGATGGGCGTATCGCATCGTCATCGTGATTGTGGAATGCCCCATCAGTTCCTGCACCGTCCGGATATCGACTCCAGCCATCACAGCCCGAGACGCGAAGGTATGCCGCAAAGTGTGCCAGGTCACTCCCTCAATCTTTACTCGCTTTAAAGCCGGTTCGTAGATCTTCACCACAAAGTTTCGTCCCTGCATTGGTTGGCCCGAAGTGAGGGGACTCGGAAAGAGAAAGGGACTGTGCATCCAGGAGGTGAGGCCTTTGACGATGTCCAGCGCGGCGTCCGTGAGAATGACATGGCGGGTTTTGCCTGACTTACTCAACGGAATGGTCAAGATGCCCTGTTCCGTGTTCAGGCAATCCCAGCGGGAATGAAACTGTTCGGTCAGGCGTAGGCCTGTTTCGAGGGCGAATGCCACAATCGACCAGTGCTCAGGGGTGAGGGTGTCCCTCAGGCTGGAGATTTCCTTGTCACTCAGGAAGCGAAGCCGTCCGGCTGGCTCGGAAAAGAACTTCACCCCTTTGACTGGATTGGCGGGTAGCAGGCCATCGGCAATCGCCAAGTTCAAGATACGTCGCAGTGCCCCAAAGTACCGGTTAATCGTTCGGGCGGTGCGGGTGCCCTTGTGCTTCATTTTGGCTTGGATATGTCGTAAGTCGTCGGCGGTGATCTCGGTCAAGAGCTTGCGTCCCAGGAGCTTCGACCAGAACTTTCCATAGCGATGCACATTCCGGAGACCTGGTGAGGTCACGCCTTCCAGATACCGCGCAATCCATGCCCGGAGGGTCAACTCTTTGGAGACGGCATACTTTTCGGGAAAATAGCGATTCTCGCGCGCCTCGGACCGCAACCGACCGTACAGCGTCTTGGCTTGGCTCTTGGAGTCCGCCCGGAACCATTTCTCCCGGCGATTCACATACAGGCGAACCCACCAACCGCCTTGTTTAAACACCACTCCACGGTCTTTACCGTTTCGCCTTGCCATCAGCGCCTCCCTTTCGCCCTTTTCTGGCCGATTCGGCCTTCGTGCTAGTCGCATCTCCAGAAGCTTTTTGTTTCTTCGGTAGATGTTTCTCTCGCCATTTCCGAGTGGCCACTCGTGTCTGGCACCGAGGACCGCAGTAGGTTTGATCAAACCGAATAGCGAGGTAAATCCGTTGGCATTCTGGGCAACGGCGAATTCGCCCGGAATAGTCGACCAATAAATGGGCGAACCGATATTCAAATTCCTTCACTTTTCGCTTTGTGGCAACAAACACACTCCCTTTGCGTTCATGGTCCGCGCCCGGCAACGTGACAATGATCGTGAATTGGGGAAACGTGAAGGCAGCCACGGCCTTCGTCCATAAGTTCTTTAAGCTGCGGAGGACCATGGTTTGAATCTCTTTGGCCTCTGCGCGGCTGGGAATAGTGCCACGAAACTTCTCTCCTGGGATAGATTGGACGCTCCATCCTCCTTCCGTCGCGATTTCTTCCCCATGGCGAATGGCAACGTCATCGACAAAGCTGGCCACCTCGAAAGCCAGAACCATCCATTCGCTTGGGGTGAGAGCCTCTAGGTCGGTTTGGATAAACTTCAAGAGCCAGCCGACTTCGCCGTCTGCTGTAGTCAGAATCCGTTCTCTAGCCTTCTTCATCTCGCCGTAGAACTGCTCAAAGATTGCGGCATGGTCTATGGTCATCTGACCTCTCCTTCTGTAGCTGGCTTCGGCAGCTTCATCACTCCATCCCATTTCCTAAGAAAAAACTAGAGGTAAACGAGCGACTTTCGGGCTGAAAACTCTTGGGAAGTGTACCTCGTCAATGGTAATGCGTGTCAATACACGTTATGCCTCTTTAATTTAAGGCATGATACCAATGATTCACTCATTACCAAGGAGGTGCCCGATGGACCCGAGTACAAAATTGATCACTATTCGAGAAGCGGCGGAACGGTTAGGACTAAAGGAAAGCACGATCAGGAAATACATCCTGAAGCGGCAGATCGCTTATGTGAAGCCGTCGATCAGGGCCGTGCGGATTCCGATTGAGGAACTCGAACGGATTCTGGCTGCCGGCCTGAGGCCGGCTATTCCTCAAGGGGAGGCTGTCCGATGAGCCGCTGGAAGGAGTTCCGGCGGGAACCAGTCGCCGGGGAATGGACCAGGAAACAGAAACGAGGCTATCACCGGGTCCGGTCGCTCTTGTGGTTCTGGGAGTGCCACCACTTCCAAGTGCTGTGGGTCACGTTGTCCACGGCGGAAGGCGGGGATGCCGAGAAGCTGACCTACCATCACAAGCAACTCCGGCAACGGATCGAACGCCAGCTCGGGTTTCAGGAGTTGGAGTATTACCAGGTCCGGACGGAAGAAGGTCACGGCATCCTTCATATCTTCTGGGCCTGGCGGGTGCCGGATGGGGAACGTGCCCGGCGCTTCTGGATTTCGCAGGAATGGCTCTCGTCACAATGGCAGGCCCTCCATGGGGCTCCGGTGGTCTGGATCAAAGCCTATCAGCCCAGCCATCGTTCCCGGAACCGTCTGAGCCGCTACGTCATCAGCCAGTACGTCCAAGATCAATGCGGCTACGTAAATATGTGCTGGTCCTGGAAACGGTCCCTTGGGTTCCCCATCAGCAGGCTATGGGAAGAAATGAGGCATCAATGGTCCACCAGGAATGCTTATCGCCGGATCAGGGGCGAAATCGAAATCCCAAAGATCGTCTTCCTGAAGACCTGGGAGGATCTGCTCTCGGGGCATCCCATTTGGTTCAGTGGCACCATTCTGCAATTGGTGTTGGGAAAGGGGCTCGTCTATCAGGAGGTGTGAGGATGATCTGGCATCGATGTAGTCTCAAACTGCCAAGCCTGTTCGGTCCAGCCTGTTGCGGACGAGAGGCGACCACGTACGACCGGGCGCGAAAAGTCTGGCTTTGCCCTGAGCATACGAAGGAACGGCTCTGTGAGTTCTGCCAAT
>JADZAX010000227.1 GCA_020852405.1 Verrucomicrobiales bacterium | reverse complement strand
CGCCACCCCCTGTTGTGAGCGGAACAGCACGTCCCACAGAATCACGGCCCCAAAAAGAAAGGTGACCTCCGCAGGACGGGAGGGATCTGTTCTTTGCTGCATGTAGACCGTAAGATTCCCCCACACCAGAAGGTTCATCAGAGGCCAGAACATCAATTCGGCGAGCCGGATGGGCGCCCTCGAAAAGAGGAACAGATACCGGAGGACAAGGGCGTGGACCACGTGGAATTGCACGACAAAAATCAGGGAAAGATCCGGAGACCGGATGGATTGGGGCGAAAAACTCAGCGGTCCGGATCAAGGTTTGACGAAGACCAGAAAATGCTGGCTGGGAAGAAAGGATCGCGTTTCCACATGTTTGAAGCCCACAGACGCCTGCTCAAGGATCACCTGTTTCTCGGTCATCTTGTGCAAGGGTTTGATGGGGACGAACTTGTCCTCTCCGCGGTATTCCAATTGGATCAGGCGCCCGCCGGACTTCAGCCCCTTGAAAATGGAAAGCATCATCTCCCGGGGATGGGAGAACTCATGGTAGGCATCAACCAGCAACACGACGTCGACAGAGTTTTCGGCAAGCTTGGTGTCCTCAACGGTTCCGAGCAGGGTTTCCACATTCTTTACGCCCAGCTTTTTCGAACGCTCGACGATGAAATCGAGCATCGGCTGCTGGATGTCCTCGGCGATTACCTTGCCCTGGGGCACTTTGGGGGCCATCCGAAAACTGAAATAGCCGGATCCAGCTCCGACATCAACGGCCACATCGGTGGGCTTCAATTCCATGTTCTCAATGACAAGATCGGGCATCTCCTCACGCTCGCGCTCCGGCCGTTCCAGCCAGGTCACGGCGGTATGCCCCACCACTTGGGAGATTTCCCGGCCCAGGTAGATTTTTCCGATCCCGTCACGGGTCGGCTCCCGTTGGGTATAATGCTCCGGCAAAGGTAGGCTCGGGGACGATTGAGCCCGCCCCGACGAGCCCCACAGGAAAAAGGCGGCAAAAAAGGCAGCAGTCAGCGGAAAGGGAGTCCAGATCATGCCGGAAGTGTGCGCGAAGCGCGCCGGTCTTTCAATCACCCAATTTCACCACCCCTCCCAATTTTGGCGTTCCGCAGTTCAAAACCGTGATTCTTCGGTGGAATTTGGCATTATTCGTTTCACATTTTCCAAAGACTAAATTTCAAAAGTACGAGATGTCAGTTTAAAAACTTTTTTAACCGAACAAACCCTACCGCGTTCTATACCAAGGCATTAAAAACCAGCTCCAAAACCGACCACTCACCCACCGCTGACGGCAAGAAGGCCCTACCACCCCAGATCGCCCCCCAAAGCCGCCAGCGGGCATTTTAGGGCGTTTTTCCCAAAGTCGCTCAGCCTTGCCAAAATTCCTCCCAACCCCCTATTTATTCCCAGAAATGCTAACCCAATTCGCCCGCCTCCGATCAGGTTCCCTTTTTTCCCTCCCCTGGATCTTTGGGCTGACAATGGTTACCCTAATCTCCTGTGATGCTCCAAAGACCGGCGATGATTCCTCCGCGGCATCCAACTCATCCGGTTCCTCAGTCACCCAGGACTGGCCCTTGTTCCGGCATGATGCGGAAGGACAGGGCCAGTCAGAGGAGAATCTGGTGCCCCCGTTGGTGCCGCTCTGGACGTATGAGTCACCGCTGGCGCCAGGCAAGAAACGCCCCCCCCTCGTGGCCACGCCGGTCATTATGAAGGGACGCGTCTATTTCGGAGGTCAGGACAGCACCTTCCGGTGTCTCGATCTCGCCACAGGGAAAGAAATCTGGACCCACGAATGCCTCGGCGGGGTGGTCGGAGCAGCGGCTGTGGCGGGAGACCTGGTGCTGTTCGGCGACCAGGCCGGCGTGCTCTATGGTCTTGGTGCTGAAGATGGCAAGGAACACTGGAAGTTTGAGACGAATGACAAGATTGAAGGAGGCATCAACCTGTTGGAACTTCCCACCGGCGACGGCCGATCGGCTCCGGAAACACGCGCCTTCGTCGGGAGCTACGACACTTTTCTCTATTGCGTCAATGCCGCCACTGGGAAAGAAATCTGGAAAATCGAAACCGGCAATGCCATCGTCAGCACGCCGTCCCTTGCCAAAACAGGCAGTCAGACGGCGGTCATTTTTGGAGGTTGTGACAACATCCTCCACGTGGTCTCGGCCCTGACCGGAGAAAAACTCCAGGAGCAGGAAGTGGGAGCCTACATTGCGAATTCCTCTGCCGCCCGGGATGGGGTGGTCTACGTCGGACATTACGGAGGGGAAGTCCTTGCCTTGGATTTGGAAAGCGGTGACCGGATTTGGACCCACACTGGAGGAGGTGAATACCAGAGCTCCCCTGCCGTGTCCAAGGATATGATCTACATCGGTGGTCGGGACAAGAAATTGATTGCCCTGAACCGGATCGACGGCAAGATCGTCTGGAGTTTCACCCCCCGCCGGGATGTCGATGCCTCACCGGTGGTCTGCCGGGATGCGGTCTGGATCGCCGGGAAGGACGCCCGTCTCTATGCCTTGAATCCCGCCACCGGAGCCGAACTATTCACCTACGACCTGGGGGCGCAGGTCAGTGCCTCCCCGGCCATTTCGCGAGGCACCCTGGTGATTTGCGCGGAGGACGGCATCGTCTATGCCTTCACCAGCAAGGCCGAAGCCTCGGCCAAGACGTCTCCTTAAGGAGCCAAGCCTGGAAAAGCCTTGCGGAGATCCAGGGAGTCTTCAAGACTTTTTTGCTCCTCCAACAAGTCCAGGAAAAGTGACCTCAAAGTGGCCGCGGAAGCCGGATCGGCCGCGAGGTCATGCATTTCCATGGGATCTTCTTTGAGATTGAACAGGAGCATTTTCGATGCCGTGGGGTAAAGCACCAGCTTGTAATCCCCCCGAACCAACCCCCGTTGGTTTTTAAGATAGGACTGGTAAATCCGGGACCTGACATTGCCCGTGTCGCCCTTGAGGAGTGGCAGGAGACTGTGGAATTCCACCCGGTCCGGCACCTTCGTTCCCGCGAGTTCGAGGCTGGTCGGCATGACATCCTGCAGATAAATGGGGGCATCAAGCCTTTGTCCGGCCTTGACGCCGGGGCCAACGACAAAAAATGGCACCCGGATACTGTGGTCAAAGGGATTCTGCTTGCCCATCAAGCCATGATGCCCCACCGCCAGGCCATGGTCCGCGGTGAAGAAAATCCAGGTCTTGTCGGCCTTTCCGGATTTTTCCAAGGCAGCCACAATGCGACCGATTTGATCATCCAGGTGGCTGATGAGGGCAAAATATTCCTGCCGGTTCACCTGCACCGCATGACGGGTCCGGGGAAAAGGGGCGAGCTTTTCATCGCGCAGCCCGCGTCCGCTTGCCATGGGTTCGGCCCAGGGATACTCAGGCAAAAAGTCTTCAGGAACGGCCACCTTGGAGGCCGGATAACGGTCGATGTAGGACTGGGGAGCCTGTCGGGGATCATGGGCGGCATTGAAAGCCACATACATAAAGTGGGGGCGATTCTCCGCGCGGGCAGATTCCAGAAATCCAATGGCCTCATTGGCAACGACCACGCTCCAGTGCGTGCCGCCTTCCCAGTAACCACCAAATTTCGGATCGCTGGGAGACCAGGGATCGGGAAGTCCCTCCAGCGGACGGTTGTAACCTTCCTTGGTGTCCTTGGGCATGCCTGCCCGCACCGTTCCGACCTGCTGAAAGATGGCCTTCGGATCGGCATTGACATGCCATTTCCCCGTGAAGCAGGTCTCATAGCCTGCTGCCGCCATCAATTGGGACCAGAGCCACCCCTTTTCTTTAAAATTGGGGTCTCCCGGACTGGTCGGCTGGGGCTGTCCGTTTTTCTTCCGGCCACCGGAAGCCAGAGCTGCGGCAGCTTTTTCAGCCCGCCAGACCGACAATCCAGTGTTCAACATGTGCCGACTGGCGACACACACCGCGCCACTCCAGGAGCCCATGTTGTAGGCGTGGGTGAACACCGTCCCTTTCGCGGCAAGAGCGTCCAGATGCGGGGTCGCGACCTCACGGTTCCCCATGAAGCCAAGAACCTCGTAGGACAGATCGTCCGCAAAGAGAAAAAGGATGTTGGGACGGGACGCCGCTGGCTCCGGATCTTGGGCCATGATGGGTAGGGACAAGGCACCGATGGTCAAAAAAACAGCCACAGCCCGGCGGATCAGAGATTGAAGTGATGATCGCATTCACGTTACATAAACAACGTCGCTCTGGATGACAAGACGCGCGATTGTCGCTTTTTCCCCCGTCTCCATCAGGGATATTCTCAGCACCGCCACCTTTCACCCGATCCGCCATGCTCTACTTCTGGATTTTCCTCGGCATTCTTTTCGCCGTTCTTGTTGTTATCCTGATCCATGACGTGACCCAGCGCCGTCATGCCATTCTGCACAACTTTCCGTTGATCGGACATTTCCGATATCTGCTCGAAAAGATCGGTCCCGAGCTAAGGCAATACATCGTCACAGACAATGATGAGGAACGACCATTTTCCAGAGATCAGCGCACCTGGGTCTATGCCTCCTCCAAAAGGGAGAACAACTATTTCGCCTTCGGGACCGACAACGATCTCGAATTGACCCCCAACTACCTCATTATCAAGCATGCGGCATTCCCGCTACCGAACCATCCTCCCGAAACGGCCCCGATACCCTGTGCGAAAATCATGGGAGCCTGGAGGCAGCGCAGCAAGGCCTTCCGTCCTGCCTCAGTGGTCAATGTGTCGGCCATGAGTTACGGATCCCTGGGGTCCGCCGCCGTGAAGGCCATCAATACAGGCTGCAAGATTGCCGGAGCTCTCCACAACACCGGCGAGGGGGGCGTTTCGGATCATCACCGGCTCGGGGGAGATCTGGTTTTCCAGATCGGCACGGCTTACTTCGGCTGTCAGGAGGGGGGCCGGTTCTCCCTCACCAAACTGCGCGAACTCATTGACGCGACGCCGCACATCCGGGCCATCGAGATTAAAATGAGCCAGGGCGCGAAACCCGGACTGGGAGGCTTGCTCCCCAAGGAAAAAATCACCGAAGAAATCGCACGCATCCGGGGAATCAGCCGCGATGCCGACTGCGTCAGTCCGGCGGGCCATTCCGCGTTCCACAACGCGGACAGCCTCCTCGATTTCATCGAACTCATCGCCGAAGAAACCGGCCTTCCGGTAGGCATCAAATCAGCCGTCGGAGAGCAAGCTTTTTGGGCCGATCTGGCCGGTCTGGTGGAACGAACCGGGCGTGCTCCCGATTTCATCACAGTGGATGGGGGAGAAGGAGGCACCGGAGCGTCCCCGCTGGTCTATGCCGACCATGTCGCCCTGCCCTTCAAGCTCGCCCTGCCGCGGGTCATCGGCGAGTTCACCCGCCGCGGCATTCACGACCGCATCGTCTTTGCAGGGTCCGGCAAACTGGGATTTCCGGAGCAGGCGTTGCTCGCATTCGCGATGGGCTGCGATCTGATCGCGGTGGCCCGGGAGGCCATGCTGAGCATTGGTTGCATCCAAGCCCAGCGCTGCCAATCAGGCATCTGTCCGGCCGGAGTGGCCACCAATCACCCTTGGCTCATGGCCGGTTTGGACCCACGACTCAAGTCGGTGCGTCTGGCCAACTATCTGATCACCCTGCGCACCGAGATCCTGAAACTTTGTCATTCCTGCGGAGTACCCCACCCTTCCCTCATCACCCCTGATCACATGGAAATCCTGGACGGCCAACTCCGGGCCCGGAGTTTGACGGACGCATTGGGAACCATGGAAAACAACTTCCCTCGGCCCACTGAATCCGACATCGCGCTGGCGGCGGCCCTTATGTCCGGGCATCAATAGTCCCATTCACCAGAGTCGCCGGGTCCGGGGATTCCGTTCATAATGGCGCAGCATGACTGTGTCCGGTTCTTCTTTCATCAGCCACCGGCCGATGCCTCCCATGAGAGCCCCGGCCAGAAAGCCACCAATGTGAGCCGCGTAGGCCACCCCAGCGCCTTCGACGTTTCCAGCGAGGCTTCCCCATCCCGCAAACACCTTCATGCCGGCCCAAATACCGATGACAAAGAGGGCTGGCAGTGAGACCACGCGGAAGAAGAAAAGCGTGTTGACCTGGTTCCACGGGAACAGAACGACATAGGCTCCGAGAACTCCCGAAATGGCCCCTGAAGCCCCCAGCATGGGAATCACGCTGTCCGGGGCGAGCCAGATGTGCGCCAGTGAGCCCACCAAGCCGCTGAGGAGATAGAAAAGTAGAAATTTGCCTGGCCCGAAGCGATGCTCGACATTATCACCAAAAATCCACAAGTAGAGCATGTTGCCCCCCAAATGCATCAGGCTCCCATGAAGAAACATCCCGCTCAACAGAGTGAGAAAAACCGGTTTCGGTCCGGCCGTCAGGACGAGATCGGGACCATTGCCATCGCCTAGGGCGACCGTCCCGACGAGATCCACCCCGGTGGTGATTTCGCGGGGGACGATGCTCCACCCCTCGGTGAAGGCTGCATGACCCGCCTGATAGAGAAACAACGCAATATTCGCAAGAAGCAGCCCGATCGTGACCCAAGCAGGCTTGAGCAGGTGCCGGTCATCGTCGGACAATGGGAAAATCATGGCGCAGGGTAACGGTGGTGACGATTTTTTTACTTCACATCACACCGGAGCGCAACCCGGGGTTCCACTGAAACATGCCCGCTTCAGTTAGGATCGTTGTTTGCCTTTTTGATCTCTTTTTGCTTTCCCTGGTGAATGGGCAGGTGTAGGACAACCCCATGGAAAGCGAATGGGTCAGCATCAATACCATGAGGCGGGAAGTTGCGTCCGGCCCGGGAAAATTTCCTCTCAGAGCCCAACTGGCCGACCTGAGGACCCGGAGCACCAAGTCAAACAGCTCCTACCTCGAACTAAAACTGGTCGATGCGGAAACCACGCTTTCTCTCAAAGTCTGGGGCGATGCCCCGGAGCACAAAAGTGCCGCATCCTTGCAGGCCGGTCTGTTTTATGAGTTTCTTGGAACCTGGCGGAGTAATCCAGAATACAAATCCCACGACCTCAGCGAATGGAAAACCAGGATTCTGACGGACGAAGAAACCTCAGCATTCCTCTCCGGTCCTCCAGAATTGCAAAATCGCCAGAAGGAGGATTATGATTTCATCTGTGGGACCACCAAAGCGCTCGCAGACCCGCGACTGAAAGAGCTGACAGGGATGTTTCTTCACCGTTATGGGGAGCGTTTCCGCCGCACGGCTGCGGCAAGGGATTACCATCACGCGAGAAGGGGCGGACTGGTGGAGCATGTCGCCCAAATGATGCGCTCGGCGGTGAAGATCTGTGAGGCCTATCCGCAATTGAACAGAGATCTTTTGATCACGGGAATTCTATTCCACGATTGCGGCAAACTGTGGGAGAACGCCTATGAGCCGAGGGGATTTCAGATGCCCTACACGGAGATCAGTGAATTGCTGAGCCACATCCCCTTCGGAGTCGAATTGGTGAACCGGCTCTGGCACCAGCTCATGGACACCGACGAAGCGGCGCATTGGCACACCATGGAGCCCGCCAATGATTCCGTCCGATTGCACCTGATGCATTTGATACTCTCCCACCACGGAGAATTGGAATTCGGTTCACCGGTCGTGCCCAAAACCCCGGAAGCGATCGCCCTCCATTATATCGACAATCTGGACGCCAAGTTGGAAATGTTTGCCCAAGGCTACCAGACGTCTCCTCAACTGGCCCGTAATGTCCTGGATCGGGTTCGTCCCCTCCCTGGAAGATTGGTCAGGCCTCTGGGCCACTACGTCCCTCGCGCGGAGGCGGCCGACATTTGGGACGAGTTGCCCTCAACGCCGGATACTCCCGTTGAGACCGCTCACCAGAATGGGACATCGCCCGCTTTTAAAGAGGAGCCTGTCCCGGAAAGTCCCGACCAGTCGGAAGCAGATCCTTTTTAAGACAGTCCTGTTTGTAACGGCCCAAGGGACCTCCATTAGGGATGCTAAACTCGCAAAACTACAAAGGCACCGCTTGGCACCATAGGAACCCCGGTTTCCTTCACACGCGTGAGGTCATCCCGCGGGAAATTTCCTGATATTGCGAGGAATCAGCTCTAGTGATCCACAAACTCTCACTGGGGGCACCTGATCTAACGACGGAAGCAAGCCGGGACATATGACTCAGGCTTGCATGAGATCAGTCGGAGTTCCAACCCCGGCGGCGATGTCTCTCCAAATTTCGAGAGCCCTCGATTCCGGCAATTCGACATCCTTGAATCGGATGATTTCCCCGGGTTCAATGTGGCGCGTGGTACGGCACTGTTGGATCAGGCCGATGGGCACATGATCCTGGATGTCAGTGATTGCCACAGCTTCACCCCGCAAATCAAAGGAACCAATGGCGTGGGAGATGGGGTGATCCTTGGGCATTTCCTGCTTGGCGATCGCGGCCACAGAATAGCGGGGCTTGGCGCCGTTGTTCATCAGAATGCCGGACTCGCCCTGGTCGACCACTTCCCGGACTGTTTTCGGCACCTCCAAATGGCACAGGTGGAAATGTCTTAGAAGCGTGTAAAAAGGACCGTCTCCCATTTTCAGATAGCTCAGATAAGACCGTTGGGCTTCCTCATGCCGGGCACCGATGAAAACACCGGCAAAACCCGGACAAATCACGTAATCGCTGATGGCTCCGCCGTGATATTCCGCCACATTCGAAAGCAACTGCGATCCTCGCGCCACATTCTCAGTTTTCGGGCCCAGCATGCCCTGCTCCAAGACCGTGGCTTCAAAAGCATTGGCCACCAAGGCCTGCTCAATCTGGAGCTTGGTACCATCAGTAAAAGAAGTGGTTTGCACAGGCGAGATACCCTGTTTCCGGGACCAATACTGCATATCCTCGACCGTAGGGGTGCGATTGAGGAAGCCTTTCACATTGCCATAAACCAATGGCTCGAACCCCATGGCCAAGGCGTCCCGACGGAGCGCGGCGAGACTGCCGGGCTGGTCCCCCTCGGCCTCGGAAAGAATCCCTTTTCCAACAAACCACGAACCCGTGGTGATCTGCAGCTCAGAATCCAAAGTCACCACAGGCAATCCAGCCTGAAACGCAGCCTCCAGGACTTCTGTCCCATGAATCGAGTCACCAGTGCAGATGACGATGACATCCGATCCCTCAATCAGCTCAGCCAAGCTGTTGGTCAGGACCTCGGGATGCGGCGCCTCTTTAACACTGTTGAGAGGCCTTCGAGTAAGCACCGGACCGAGGCCGAATCCTTGTTGCTGAAGGGCTCTCAGAATGCCCCCCGCCATGAAACCTGAACCGGCGATCCCGACTCTGACAGCTGAATATTTTTTTCCGAACCTGCAGCGAATAATGGCGGGTGAAGGCGCTCTGGGTTCCAATAATGGTATTAGCAATAAATGGGTAATAAATCAATAGAAAATATCAACTTTCTATAATTTTGATATATTTCGTCTTTTCCGTCCTCGACTTAGATCTTCCTTATCATTTTTTGCACCAAAGTGATTTTCGGGCCAGTAGTTTATAAAAGTTATCCACACTTTTTTCACAACTTGTTCCCAAACTTTCAACAGATTCAAAGTCTACAACCGCTCAAACAAAGGCAGATTCTTGGATTGATCTCCATTCCACCTAGAATCCTTTGAAAAGGTCCACAGCACCTTTTGATCGGGAATTTTTTATCATTTTTCCAAAGTTGAGTCCGTTCATGTCATAATCGGCTCGTTCCAGTCTGTTTTTCCATCATGTCAGCCCTTACCCACCCGCCCCTTTCCAGGCATCCAGACAACCCCAGGATTTTTCTTTTCCGCACCCACCCCACCCTTCTGATCACCTCTGGAGAACACTATGGAGCTGTTCTGAACCGAGCCTTCCGCACATCCGATTATCTGAAAACTCTCGCTGCG
Source organism: Verrucomicrobiales bacterium (assembly GCA_020852405.1). Taxonomy (GTDB): domain Bacteria; phylum Verrucomicrobiota; class Verrucomicrobiia; order Verrucomicrobiales; family DEV007; genus JACKQE01. The sequence goes on along the minus strand of JADZAX010000227.1, from coordinate 1,684 downwards.
GCCGCGTTCAATCTGACGCGAACTTTCAGCGGGGTGTACTGCGAACCTCCAGATGCCTTCGGCATTTCAAAAAACACACTGGCCCCGGCCCCTGATGACTTCCTTTGCCCCTGGGCCCGATCTTCAGAGCCCGGCCCGGCCTCGGTGGGGCGCAAATTCGATCTGGCCCAATGGGACCCTGCCTATTTTGAACGGTTGCGGCAGTTTCTCGAAGAAGCCTCCCAGCACGGCATCGTGGTGGAATATGTCTTTTTTTGTCCGTTTTATGAGGAGGCCATGTGGAGTCGGAGTCCACTCCACCCTGACAATCACGTCAATGGCCCCGCAGGGTTGAGAGGGATCAGAAGGAATGAGGTTTGGTCGCTAGATCGACACCGGGGGTTGCTGGGGCTGCAGGAGGCTTTGATTCAAAAGGTTTGCAGGGAACTGGCCGGGTTTGACAACCTTTACTACGAAGTCTGCAATGAGCCCTATGTGGGCAAGCTTCCCCAGGATTGGCATGACCACATGGCCCGCTGCATGATGGAAGCCGAAAAGGAGTTGCCCGATCGTCACCTCATTTCTTGGAATGTCGCCAACGACACAGCAACCATCCGGAATCCGGATCCCGCCTACGGGTTGTTCAATTTCCACTATGCCAATCCGCCCCGTGCCGTGGTGGAGAATTCCAGCCTGCCCCATCCACTGGGCGACAATGAAACCGGATTCCGAGGCCAAGGAAACGGCAACTACCGTCGGGAAGCCTGGGAGTTTCTCATGGCCGGTGGGGCGCTGTTCAATCACCTCGACTATTCGTTCGCGGTGGGCCACGAAGACGGGAACTACCAATACCCAGCCACCCAGCCGGGAGGCGGCAATGCGAAGTTGCGCAGCCAGTTTACCTTCCTGGCAACCTTTTTGAACCGGCTTGATCTCGTGGCCGCGAGACCGGCGCAGCACCTGATTCTGGCAGGCGTTCCCGAAGGGTGCCGAGCGTGGATGTTGGCAGTCCCGGGACAGCAATATGCCCTATACTTGACTTCAGGATCGGCCATGACGTTGACCATTCAACTGGAAAAAGGGCGCTACCTATTGGAGTGGTTCAAACCGACTGGAGGAAAACGATTGGAAAGCCGTGTGATCGATGTCAAAGGTGGTCCCCACCACATTTTCACCCCGTCGCCCGACCCCGATTTGGCTATGAGCATGGTCCGGGAGTGACTTCAAAACACATGCCCCCATCACCGTCCTTTCCACTTCCGCCGGGAGTCGACCGGATTCTCTTCGATGCCGAGACCATCGCCCGCCGTGTCGGGGAGCTTGGTGCCGCCATTACTGCGGACTTTCTGGGTAAACCGCTCACAGTCGTCACCATCCTGCAGGGGGGGGCCTTGTTCATGGCGGACCTGATCCGCCGCATCCACCTTCCACTGCAGATCCAATCCATCAGTGTGGCGAGTTACCACGGCGGCACCACCAGCTCGGGCACCGTGACCTTTCTCCAAAACGGATTGCCTGATGTATCCGAACGCCACGTCCTGTTGGTCGATGATGTCCTAGACACCGGCCGCACCCTTCATGCCATCCGGCACCGTCTTGACTCGGAATGCCACCCGCTCAGCATTTCTCTGGCTGTTCTGCTCTCCAAACGGATCGACCGTCCCGTCCCCATCGAAGCCCAGTATGTCGGTTTCGAGATTGACGG
>JADZAX010000226.1 GCA_020852405.1 Verrucomicrobiales bacterium | reverse complement strand
GGCCTGCTTTCTGCTCCTGCGCCACTGTTTTGAAGATCTCGGCTACCGACGCATGGAATGGAAGTGTGATTCCCTCAACGAACCAAGCCGGCGCGCCGCCCTCCGGCTCGGCTTTTCGTTTGAAGGCATCTTCCGCCAGCACATGATGGTCAAAGGCATGAACCGCGACACCGCGTGGTTCGCCATGCTCGACCACGAGTGGCCGCGCCTCGGGGCGGCGATCCTCCTCTGGCAGCAAGGGGAACCGCGGGTCTCCCTGACGGAGCTGACCCGGCCCGTCTACGAATAGGCTTATCATTCCGGCCACCTTCAGCGGTTGATCCGCCACCAGGATCCCGGGATTCCAGAATTGGCCCTCGGCGTTTTTCCTGAGCAGGCGAACGGGGAGCCGCTCTTCCCTCGTCAGCTGCAGCAGGCGCACCACCCCCTTGATATTCCCATAAAACCGGAGGTTCCCTGTTGCCTCCCTCTGGCCCGTTGCAAACTGCGGCATCCTGTCGTTTGATCTTCCACACCCTTGTTTCCACCCTGCCATGAAGTCCCTCGAAAATCAGTCCGTCATCGTCACCGGAGGTTCCCGCGGCTATGGAGCCGGTATCGCCGCAGCCTTTGTCAAAGCCGGGGCCCGTGTTTGGATCACAGGCCGCACGGAGTCGAGCCTTCGCGCCACCGCCAGCCGCATCCGGGCCACTCCCTTCCTCGCCGACGCGGCCGACGGCGATGCCTGGGACCGACTTTTGTCTGAGGTAACCGCACAAACCGGAAAGCTCGACATTCTCGTCAACAACGCCGGGGAAGGCGTGCGGATCGGCCCGGCGTCTGAGCAGACCGACGAAGACATCGTCCGATCGCTGGCGAGCAACCTGACCGGCGCGATCCTCGGTTGCCGCCGAGCCGCCGGCATCATGCAGGCCCAGGGCAGCGGGCTGATCGTGAACATCGGCAGTGTCTGCGCGAAACACGCCTGGGCGGGATGGGGTGTCTACTCGGCGGCGAAAGCGGGCCTGCTCCAATTCTCCCGCTGCCTGCTCACCGAACTAAGACCCCATGGGGTGCGGGTGACCTCGGTGCTGCCTTCCTGGGGTCAGACCGATTTCACCAACTCGGCGGACCTCCCGCCACGCGAGGCCGACATTCTGGCGAAATGCATCTCTCCCGAGGATCTCGGTCGGCTCCTTGTGCAACTCGCCGAAATGCCCAGCCATCTGGTGACCGAAGAACTCACCCTCTGGCCTATGGTCCAACCGATCGGCCAACTGTGAAAGCCGGCATGAAACGACTGCTCTCGCTTCTTCTGGCCGTTCCCCTCTTCTGCAAGGCGGAGACGATCGAGGCCGACCTGCTGATCGTGGGGGCGGATGAATCCAGCTGCGCGGCGGCGATCCAGGCAGCGCGCCTCGGGGTTCCCCGCATCGTCCTGGTCAATGACATCGACTGGCTTGGGGGACAGTTCTGCACCCAGGGCATCGGCCCCATTGATGAATGGACCATCGTGAATGGCAAACGCACCGAATTCCCGATCAGCGGAGCCTTCCAGGAAATCATCGGTCTCATTCACGCGCACAACCGGAAAACCTACGGGATCGCCCAACCGGGCAATGGGTGGTGCGGTGGCAACACGATCGAACCGAAAGCGGCAGCGGGGCTTTTCGAGGAGTGGCTGGCGCCCTACCATTCCCAAATCCGCATCCTCAGAGGCTGGGAAACGGCGCAAGTGCTCGTCGAAGGTGACCGTGTGACGGGCGCAGAATTTCTTCGCACCGATCCGTCCGATTCCTCGGCGCTCACGGTGAAGGCCACACTTACCGTCGACTCGAGTGACTGGGGCGATGTCATCCGCCTCAGTGGGGCTCGCTACCTGGCGGGCCCCGATCTCAAATCCCGCTTTGGCGAGCCCAGTGCGCCCGATGCTCTGGATCCCGGAGGCAACCAGGAAATGAATCCCCTCAGCTGGTGCCCGCTAGTGCGCGAGACCGGGAAGGACAGCACCATCCCGAAACCGGCCCGCTATGATGCTCGCTCCTTTGCGGATTGGCAAAAAGCGCCACCTTGGGTGGACTGGGATGGCAGCGGTGGCATCTACAACTCTGCCGGGTGGTGCATCTATACCCACCGGCGCATGGTGGACCGCCACCACTTCCATCTCGCCCCCGGCACCGAAGCGGTGATCCTGAACTGGCCGGCGCAGGATTACCCTCTGGGCACGCTGCCCCAACAGGTCACCGAAGCCCTCGAGAAAACAGAAGCGGGAGCCTCCCTGAAAAATATTGTCGACATGACTCCGGCCCAGCGCCGCCTCATCTTCGCCGACGCCAAAGAACGCGCGTTGGAATTTGTCTACTGGCTGCAAACCGCGGCGCATGACCGGGTGGGCGACTTCCCTCAATCCTTCCGCTACATGCGGCTGGCCGACGATTACGGGACGGCCGACCACCTGCCGCCAAAACCCTATATCCGGGAAGGCCTGCGGCTTGAAGCCCTCTATGTCCTCCGTGAGCAGGATGTGCGCACGGAAGTTGAGAAACCTCTCTGGGCCAGGGTCATGGTGCCCGACGGGGTCTTCGGCTACCAGTTCAACATGGACTTCCACCCGACTCGACGGAAGTTCGTCAACGATGATCCCACCCAGCCTTGGCAGGGCAAATTCTTCGGCACCCGCAATTGGAATGCCCACACCGACCGAGCCATGTTTCCCTTGCGGGGCCTGGTTCCAGTGAAGACCGATGGCCTGCTCGGCTGCTCGAAAAACATCGGGGTCACCAGCATGGTGCAGTCTTCACTCCGTCTCCAAGGACAAATGATGCATGTTGGCACCGCCGTGGGCACCGTCGCCGCTCTGGCGCTGCGCGACGGCATCCAACCGCGCCAGATCGCCTCCTCATTCCCGCATATCCGGGAGGTCCAACGCACTCTTGTGAGGGGGACCGAAGGCCCGGGCACGCTACTCTGGCCCTGGCATGATGTCCGTCCCGACGAACTCCATTTTGTCGCGGCGAACCTGCTTACCATGATGGGCATCTGGCGGGCCGATCCGGACAACGTGTTTTTCAAACCCGACCAGGTCGTGACCCGCGGTGAGTTGGCCTCCGCGCTTGCCAGGCTCTGCCGGGCCCTTCCAGAGGCGAAGGATTGGCCGATGGTGGCCGGGGAACCCCGGTTCACAGATGTTCCCCCAACGGATCCAAACCGTCCCTACATTGAAGCCATGATCGCCTGGGGTGATTTCGGTCCACAACTATCCACCTTCCAGCCCAACGATCCTGTCCCATGGAGCACCTTGAACCGCTGGCTCGGAGCCCTCCATCTGCCGACGTTCCCTTCACTGGCCCACCCACGCCACGCCTCGCAGCCTCTGAACCGAGCCGAATGCGTGGACTACCTCCACCGGGTGCTCTTACAGCGGGGAGAGTCCCTGCCGGACAGCGGTTCCTGGTTGGTCGCCGGTCAGGATGAGGACGGCGACGGGCGCGGCAATCTGGATGATCCCCTGCCCTTCGACCGCGACAACAACAACGTGCCGGACCGGCTCCAGGCCCCGTGAGCTCCTGACCGCGCAGGAGCCTGCCGGGCGCACCAAGCTCGTCAGCAAGGTCGCAAATCAGAAGCCGCCACGCAAAGGCCGCGCATTCTCACCGCGGCTTTCCCTGATCCTCACCAGTCCGGGGAGACACCCTGCGGCGGAAGGATGCCGGGGTAAAGCCGAGACGTTTCCGGAAATGCTGGGTGAAGGCGCTCGCGTCCACGAAACCACAGCGTCCCGCGATTTCGGTGACCGACAGGGAAGTCTCCTCAAGCAACCTCAGGGCGGCCACAACCCTCGTCTTCATGAGAAAGTCCTGGGGAGAAATGCCAAACGCCGTCTGGAACCGCCGCTGCAGCTGGCGCAGGGACTGACCGCAATCCCGGGCGATGTCCGCGATCAGGACGGGCTTTCCGAAATCCCGGCGGATCGTTTCGACCGCCCGGGCGACGGTGCGGAAGACGGGCAGACTGCGCTCCTCTTCATCCGGTCGCCGCAACAAACCCATGACGCCGCTGACCTGCCCGAGGGTGTCGTAAAGCGGCTGCTTGGTAACGAGAAACCAGTCGGGCATGCCCTGGCGGTCCCACCAGAGGTCGATGCGCTCCACTAAATGAACCGTCCCCGCCAAAAGTTGGTTGTCGTCATCCACATAAGCCTGCGCCATGGTATCAGGATTCAGGTCAAAGTCCGTCCTCCCGATGATTTCCGCATCGTCGGACATCTGGTAGCGTTCCAACAGCCCCAAGCTGGCAAACATGAGCCGGCCCTGCCGGTTTTTGGCAAAGAAATAGACTCCGGGAATGTGATCGAAAAGCTTGTGAAAGAGCAGAGTCGGCTCCAGAGTGGCCATCCATCGGGTCCTCTCACCACGCCACCGGTCAATCTCGGAGTCCGGGCGCCGGGGGCGTTCCCGCGGTTTGAGTGGCGTCGCATTTCGCATGTTTTTTGTCGCGGTGATTCTCTCCGTTTTTGTCTAAATTTGCAAGGTTCAGAGTCCCACGCGCATGAAACCCATCGTCCAAATCTCCCTAGACCTCACCAACATCGACGAAGCCTTGGAAACCGCCGCGCTGGCCATGCGCGCCGGCGTGGACTGGCTGGAAGCGGGCACCCCCCTCATCCTCGCCGAGGGACTCCATGGCGTCCGGAAACTGCGCGAGGCGTTTCCCGGCATTCCCATTGTCGCCGACTTGAAGACCATGGATGGCGGGTATCTCGAAGCCGAGATGATGGCCAAAGCGGGGGCGACCCATGTCGTGGTGATGGCCCGGGCCCATGAAGAAACCATCAAGTGTGTCGTCAAAGCGGGGGCTGATTTCGGATGCAAGGTGATGGGGGACAACATGGTTTGCCCAGACATGATCGAAGGCGCAAAATTCCTCGAAGCCCTTGGCTGCGACTATGTGATCCACCACATCGGCTATGATGAGCGCCGTGGCATCGCAGCCGCCGGACGTCGCATGCCGAGCCCGATGGACCAGCTGCGGGAGGTCTGCAATGCCGTGAAAATCCCGGTGCAGGCGGTAGGAGGGCTCAGCCTGGACCAGGCCATCCAGTGTCCGCAGCACGGCGCCCCGCTGGTCGTTCTGGGAGCCCCGTTGACGATCGATGCGGACGCTTTCAAAACCGCCGATGGAAATTTCGAGGCCTCCCTGAGAATGATCTGCGAGGCGGTGCATGCACAGGATGTGCCTGCTTTCTGATGAGTCACTGCTGCCACTTCTTTACCTGAAACCATGAAATCTGCCGCCGTCGTCAATTACGCTCCTGAAAAAGGCTCCGTCGAAATCCGCGAAATCGAAAAGCCGGCCATCGGCGCCGAGGATGTCCTCCTTGAAGTCGCCAATGTCGGCGTCTGTGGCTCCGACCTGCACCAGTGGACCGCCGACCATTCATGGCCGGTGAACTACCCTGTCGTGCTCGGCCACGAATTCGGTGGCCACATTGTCGAAGTCGGCGCGGAAGTCGAAGGCTGGAAAGAAGGCGACCACGTGGTCTCCGAGACCGCCGCCATCATCTCCCCCAACAACCCCATGACCAAGCGGGGCCTTTACAATCTCGACCCCACGCGGAAAGGATTCGGATACGGAGTGAACGGGGCCATGACGAAATACGTCCGGGTGCCCTCAAGGATCCTGCACCACGTCCCCGACTCGCTGCCCTTCGAGCAGGCCTGCCTGACTGAGCCCTGCTGTGTGGCCTACAATGCAGTGGTGAAAAATGCCCGCATCGAACCCGGAGATCGGGTTGTCGTCCTCGGGCCCGGCACCATTGGCATTCTCTGCGCGGCCATGGCCCGGCAATGTGGCGCCCAGGTGGCCCTCGTCGGACTGCCCCAGGACGCCCACCGCCTTGAGATCGCCAGGCAATACGGTTGCAATGTCATCATCGGCGACGCCAAGCCCTGGGCTCTGGAACGCGATGGTCTTGGCTGCGACGGGGTCATCGATGCCGCAGGTGCCAGTGTGACCCTCAAGATCGCGCTCGATTTGGTCCGCCCCGCCGGGTGGATCAGCAAGGTCGGCTGGGGCCCGCAGCCGTTGAATTTCAATCTGGATCCGCTGGTGCAGAAAAATATCACCCTGCAGGGTAGCTTCAGCCACAACTGGCCCATCTGGGAGCGCGTCATCGCCCTGCTGGCGAGCGGTCAGTTCGACGTCAAGCCCATCATCGGCGGCGTCTGGCCGGTGACGGACTGGCACGAGGCTTTCGAGAAAATGCACTCGGGAGCCGTGGTCAAAAGCGTGCTCCGACCAGTCTGAGATCGGTATGACTCCCCCGTTCCGCTGGCACCTCCGACTGCTCTGCCTGACGCTCCTCGTGGGGATCTCCGCCTGCATTTCGGAACCCGTGCGGGCCCAGAGTCCGCGCCCCGAAGTCTGGATCAGCCCTCCCTGCAACGATGCCTGCCGCCAGTAGAACCTGCCCTTTGGTCTCATTTACTGGTCTTCCGGCTATCCATCCCTGCTGAAACGAGGTCTCGCCGACGACAGCACCTGGTAGGTAGCGATCATGCAGCAGGGCTACGACTACGCCGCTGTGGAAGGCCGCCCCGACCAGCTTGTGATCGAAAGCTGGGTCGGCGCCCCCTCGCAATGCCTGCCCGAAACCGCCGACTGGACCTTCACCCGGTCCGTGCGGGATTTTGCGAAAAAGTTCGCCAAGTAGCGGCCATCCAATTCGGAAGGTCGGCTCCATCAGGACGACCAAGGTCACTCCATGAGGATCCACGATGTGGAATTCCGATTGTGCCCGCACCCAGCCGTGCTTTCGTTCCACCATGAAAACCCTCCTGCCTCTGCTACTCCTCGTTTTCCTGCCGGTGGTCACTCCGGCCGGGGATTTCTCCCGCCCCATCTTCTCGGACGATTTCTCCAGCGACGGCTTCGGCCCGCGTTGGGGCCACTACAAAAGCTCCAGCGTGGTCAAAGGCGGCGTCCTCCACGGCACCACGGCCCCCGACTCCGACCACTCCGCCGTGGACAACATCCGGATCGATGGAGAGCGCGATCTCCAAGTCTCGGTGAAATTCCGCTTCGTGAGCGACAAGGCGAAGAGCTTCAACGTCTGGTTCGATGACAAAGACTACAAGGGCTCCCACGCCGGCCATATCTGCCAGGCCACGATCAGTCCCACCGGAGTAAATCTCGCGGATGCCAAAACTGGCGGATTCGACCTCACCGGCGGGCTGTATGACCGCAAAAAAGCCAACCAACTGACGGAGGAGGAAAAAAAGATGCTCGCGGCCAAAGCCTCCCGCCTTCCGGTCACGATCAGCCTTGAAGCATGGCATACCCTCGTCGTGCGGACCATCGGCGACGAAATCAGCGTTTCCATCGATGGAGCCTCCGTGGGATCCTTCAAGTCTGAGGGGATCTCGCACGAGACCAAGTCTCTTGTTAGTCTGACCACCAATGCGGTGGATGTGGAATACGATGACT